>JACRBX010000141.1 GCA_016219225.1 Deltaproteobacteria bacterium | reverse complement strand
GACGAGCCCCTTTCCAACCTGGATGCCAAGCTGAGGATCCAGATGCGACTGGAATTGAAAAAATTGCATGAGGCCATGCAGACCACCAGTATCTATGTTACCCACGATCAGATCGAGGCCATGACTATGGGGGATCGCATCGTGGTCATGAAAGACGGCCTGATACAACAAGTAGGAGAGCCGCTGGAACTCTATTTCCAGCCCGTCAACCGCTTCGTGGCCAGCTTTATCGGTTCTCCGACCATGAATTTTATACCCGTTCATATCAGCGGAAGTGACGGCAATTGGACGGTTCAGTCTGAAGGATTGTCGCTGCCTGTCCCGACGGGGAAAAAACTGGCTTTGACTTCTTATGCCGGGAAAGAAGTCGTTTTGGGGGTCCGGCCCGATGATCTTTCCGCGGCCGATTCGTTGGAAGAAAAGGGGACCCTTCAGGCTGTTGTCCTGGTGGTCCAGCCGGTGGGGAGCCACATTTTTCTTGACGTCACAGTCGGTGGTCACAACCTCCTGGCCTCAGTGGATGCCCGGACCCGGGCTAAGCCCCATCAGGAAATTACCTTAAAAGCCAACCTGGAGAATCTCCATTTCTTTGATCCGGAAACAGAATTGGCCATCGGTATTTAAGGTGCACGGTATAAGGTTTAGGGCATTAGGTTTGAAATGGAACCATTGAGAGACAAACCTGACATCATCCAGGACATGGCGCCTGCGGAAGGGGAAAGACTCCTCGATCAGGGGGCAAAGGCCTTGGGGATATCTCTGTCACCTTTTCAAATAAAGCAATTTATGGACTATTTGGCTTTGCTTCGAAAATGGAACCGGGTCATCAACCTGACCGGCCTGCGCTCCTGTCGGGAGATCTTAGTCAAACATTTTCTGGATTCCCTTTCCCCTCTGCCCTATCTTCCGGAGGAGGCCAGGATTTTGGATCTGGGATCCGGGGCCGGGTTTCCGGGACTGCCGCTTAAGATTGCCCGACCGTACCAAGCTGTCACCTTAATCGATGCCTCCGGAAAAAAGGTCAGTTTTCTTAAGGAAGTCGTTCGACATTTAAATCTCAGCCATACCCCGGTGCTACAGGGGTTTTTAGGCAAAGGGTCACCGGTAGTGCCGGGAATCGATCCTTTCGAAATCATCATCACCCGGGCGGTGGGAAAAGTGACAAGCCTTTTAACGGGGGTTGATCCTTATCTGGCAAAGGGAGGGAAGTTGTTATTCATGAAGGGGCCGGAAGGGCCGGAGGAAATTTCCTTGTTCCAGGCCGAGATCTGGAAGAAGGGATTTCAAATAGACAGGCCGATCCGATTAACCCTGCCTTTTTTGGATCAGGAAAGGATATTGATTTTTATTACCAAAATTTAACCAAAGGCCCTGCGGGGCTGGAGGCCAGAGTTGGTTTGAACAATCCCGCCTCTAAAAGATTGGGGGTGATATCCCCGACCAGGAAGGGGGGTTATTCCGGATTCTGGGATTTAGATCCCGGGTTGGTTATTTTGGAATAGGTCCTCGATTTACGATGTCTTTCAAAATAGCTCTCTAATTTCCCTCTGAACAGGTAGGCCATCAAAAGAAAAAACAGAGAAAGTCCGATTACAATCCCTAAAACCAGGTAGTTTTTTTCCCGGACCAGGTGCCCTTGAATGGTCAGCAACACCGTTCCTAAAAACCGTCCGGCCGTGGATATGATCAGAAAGGTTTTCAGGTCCATGTGCCCTAATCCCAAAATATAGCAGAGATAATCTTTGGGAAAGCCCGGGATCAGAAAAAGCAGAAAGGCGATCCAGGTGCCCTGGTGGGCCATCAGATAGTCATAGCGATTGATCGTTTTATAACTGACGATCCTTTCCACTAAAGGTTGTCCGGCCCACCGGGAGAAAATAAAAGCCAGCCAGGAACCAACTCCTAAGCCGATAGTGGAATAAAGGATACCGAAAAAATTCCCATAGAGAAATCCGCCTAAAAAGCCGGTCATCTCTCCGGGAATGGGAGCGAAGAGGACCTGAAAGACCTGGAGGGCGATAAAGATAAGGGGCGAAAAGCTGCCGTAGGATTTAACAAATTCCGCCAACCGTTTCCGGTCTAAAAAGGTCAGATAGATGTCGCTGTGGTAAATCAGCAGGTAAAGGGCCAGACCAAAAAAAACCAAAAGAATGGCACTGACCCCGATCGTTTTTTTCATAAATGGTTATACCCCTTTTTCGGGGTATAACCTTACCTTTTCTGAGGGGGACCTGTCAAGGAGTTTGAACCTTACCACGCCGATCAAACCCCCGTCTTTTTTTACAATCAATGGGCGGTAATTTCTGCCGGGACCGGGACTTCTTCATGGAAAAAGGGCAGGGAACCTTCTTCCGGCTTTTCTATGAATAAGCGTTCCGGATCCTCTACCAATAAAGCCGACTTCAGCACCTCATCCATATGTTCCACGGGAACAATTTCCAAGGCCTTTAAAATCCGGGGCGGAATCTCTTTCAAGTCCTTTTCATTTTCTTTAGGAATAATCACCGTCTTGACCTTACCGCGGTGGGCGGCAATGATTTTCTCTTTCAGGCCTCCGATGGGTAAAACCCGGCCGCGCAGGGTAATCTCACCGGTCATGGCCGTCTTCCTCTTGACCGGTTTCCGGAGTAAAGCGGAAACGATGGAAGTCGCAATGGTGATCCCGGCCGATGGTCCGTCTTTGGGAATAGCCCCTTCGGGGATATGGATATGGATATCCATTTTCTGATAGAAGTTTCTGGGCAGGCCCAATTGTTCGGCCCGGGAACGGACATAACTCAAGGCCGCCTGAGCCGATTCCTGCATGACCTCTCCCAATTTTCCGGTAATGATCAATCGCCCCTTTCCGGGCATAAGGACCACTTCCGTCAACAGCAACTCTCCTCCCACTTCGGTCCAGGCCAGGCCGGTGGTGATGCCCACTTCGTCTTTTTCTTCGGTTTCCCCATAGCGAAATTTAGGCACCCCTAAAAATTTTTGAACCGAGGTGGAACTGATTTCAACATGGGTCTCTTTCCCCCGGCGCACGACTTCTTTGGCCACTTTGCGACATAAGGTGGCGATTTCCCGCTCCAGGTTACGCACCCCCGATTCCCGGGTATATCGGCGTATAATAGCCAATAAGGCGTTATCGGTAAAATGGATATTCTCAGGGGAAAGCCCATTGGCTTCCTGCTGTTTTTTGATCAGGAATTGACGGGCGATCTGGAGTTTTTCAGGTTCCGTATAGCCTGGAAGCCGAATGATCTCCATTCGGTCCTGCAAGGGCAACGGGATGGAGAAAAGGGTATTGGCCGTTGTGATAAAAAAGACCTCGGAAAGATCGTAATCCACATCCAGGTAATGATCGTTAAAAGAAAAATTCTGTTCAGGATCAAGGACTTCGAGCAAGGCCGAAGAAGGGTCTCCGCGGAAATCGGTACTCATCTTGTCGACTTCATCCAGGCAGAAAACGGGGTTATTGGATTTGGCCTTTCTCAAGGACTGGATAATCTTGCCCGGCAAGGCCCCTATATAGGTTCGGCGGTGACCGCGAATCTCGGCTTCATCCCGGACCCCGCCCAGGGAAACCCGGATAAAATTCCGCCCGGTGGCCCTGGCGATCGATTTGGCCAGGGAGGTTTTCCCCACACCCGGAGGACCGACCAAACAGAGGATAGGACCTTTTATTTTTTTAACCAGACTCTGAACAGCCAAATATTCCAGGATCCGCTCCTTGGGCTTATCTAAACCATAATGGTCTTCATTGAGGACCTTTTCGGCAGCATCGATATCCAATTTATCCTTGGTTCGATTATACCAGGGCAGGGCGATCATCCAGTCGATATAATTTCGGACTACCGTGGCCTCGGCCGACATGGGGGACATCATTTTCAGTTTTTTTAACTCCCCTCGAATCTTGGTAGTCGCCTCTTTGGACATCCTTTTCTGTTTGATCTTCTTTTCTAATTCCTGAATCTCGCTTTTAAAATCATCCTGTTCGCCCATCTCTTTCTGGATGGCCCGGATCTGTTCATTCAGGTAATAATCCTTTTGGGTCTTTTCCATCTGCTTTTTGACCCGGCCCTTGATGCGATGTTCGATTTCCAGGATTTCCATCTCCCCGCGCATGAATTCATAGAGTTTTTCCAACCTTCGATTGACTTGGAGCAGTTCCAAAAGCTCCTGCTTCTGTTCGATCTTGGTGCCCAAATGGGGAGCAATCGAATCTACCAGCCGGGCCGGATCATCCAAGGAGGTGATGGTATGCACCAATTCCTGGGGAATCTTTTTGTTCAGTTTCTGATAACCCTCAAAGGTTTGTTTCACGGTACGCACCAGGGCTTCCTGCTCGGACCTGATCGGCATGACGTCCTGGATCTTCTCGACTTCGACCAGATAAAAAGTCCGATTGGGAAGGTACCGTTGTATCCGAGCCCGATACCGGCCTTCGATCAATACCTTGACGGTTCCGTCGGGCAAGCGGAGCATCTGAAGGATACTGCCTGCTGTTCCCACCTGATAGAGATCCTTATCAGAAGGTTCATCCACCTTGGCTTGTCGTTGGGTTAATAAAAGGATATCCTTTTCCAAGGACATACTATATTCGAGGGCCTGAATAGATTTTTCCCGACCCACGAACAACGGGGCAACCATCCCTGGAAAAACAACAATATCTCTCAAGGGCAATATAGGGATGATTTGCTTTAAGCCCCCATCTTCTCGACTATCATCGTAATTTGAAAATACAGCCATTTCTATTTATTCCTTATAATGCGAAAATAAAGTTACAAGTTACAAGTTTCAAGATGCAAGTATGAAAAATCTTGGACCTTGAATCTATTTTCATGCTTCGTGAGGTTCATCCAATTCTATTCTCGGTTTTTTTCGTTAATTCTTTAATAAAGATTTACACCTGTTGACTATATAAAAACTCGTCATTCCCGCGCAGGCGGGAATCCAGGTCAAGCGCACCCAATTAATCCCACTTCTGGCGGGACTGGATTCCCGTTTCCACGGGAATGACGAAATTGAGATCTCCCAGATTTTTTACGAATCCATCACTCTTGAAAGAGTGATCCTTATATATTTAGTTCGAAAATAGCATCCGTCTTCCAAGGAGCCTATTTTCATGCTTCGTGGTGCCATGCCCCAAAAGGCGGGGCATGGCGGTTTAATACTGGATTTTGTGTCTTTATCCTGCATCCAGGATCAAGTATCCAGTTTATTGTATCCAGCATCCAGCATCAGGCCGATTCGGCCTGGTTTTCAAAAAGAAGGATGGGGGTTTCGTTATTAAGGATTACTTCTTCACTAACGACGCATTCCCGAACGTTTTTCATGGACGGAATCTCAAACATGATATCCAGCATGGCCTTTTCCAGGATGGATCGAAGCCCCCGGGCCCCGGATTTTCTTTTCAGGGCTTCACGGGCTACGGCCTTGATGGCGCCATCGGTAAATTTCAATTCCACCCCTTGAATTTCAAACAGTTTCTGATATTGCCGGACGATGGCATTTTTGGGTTCCGTCAGGATGCGGACCATGGCCTCTTCGCTTAATTCATCCAAGGTGGCAATGACCGGTAATCGCCCGATAAATTCGGGTATCAGACCAAACCGCAGGAGATCTTGAGGCTGTACCTGATCCAGGACTTCACCCAGCCGTTTCTTCTCCGACTGTTTCCGGATATCGGCTCCGAAACCCATTACCTTGGCCCCGCTTCGGCCCTGAATAATCTTGTCCAGTCCGTTAAAAGCCCCTCCACAGATGAAAAGAATATTGGTCGTATCCACCTTGACAAATTCTTGTTGCGGGTGTTTGCGGCCGCCTTTGGGAGGGACACTGGCCATGGTCCCCTCAATGATTTTCAATAAAGCCTGTTGAACCCCTTCGCCGGAGACATCCCGGGTGATGGAAGGATTTTCCGACTTTCTGGCTATCTTATCTATTTCATCGATATAAACGATTCCCCGGCAGGCCCGCTCCACATCATAATCCGCCACCTGGAGGAGATTGAGGATGATATTTTCCACATCCTCGCCGACATACCCGGCCTCGGTCAAGGTCGTAGCATCGGCAATCGTGAAAGGGACTTTCAAAATTTTGGCTAAGGTCTGGGCCAGCAGGGTTTTTCCTGATCCCGTAGGTCCGATCAACAGGATATTGCTTTTTTGCAATTCCACCCCCTCCAGATCGATCTTGTTATCTATCCGTCTGAAATGGTTATGCACGGCCACGGAAAGGATTTTTTTGGCCTTTTCCTGTTCGATGACGTACTCATCTAACGTTGTTTTGATATCCACCGGTTTAGGGACCTTATCCCCCTGGTGGGCCTCCTCTTTTTCATATTCTTCGGCAATAATCTCGTTACATAATCCAATACATTCGTCACATATATAGACCGAAGGCCCGGCAATCAGTTTTTTTACTTCATCCTGACTCTTGCCACAAAAGGAACATAATAAATCGCTTCCTTTGCCTTTGCCGTCTCCTCTTTTGTTCATCTAATACTTCCTTCTGTTAAAGGGTTATTGGGTTTGCCCGGTAAGTTCTTTTCTTTTCGAAATGACATTATCGACAATGCCGTACTCTCGGGCCTGTTCACCGGTCATGTAGAAATCCCGGTCCGTATCTTTCTCGACTTTCTCATAAGGCTGGCCGGTATGATCCACTAAAACTTGATTCAATTCTTCTTTAATCCTCAAAATTTCGCGGGCCTGGATGCCTACGTCGGTGGCTTGTCCCTGGACGCCCCCCAAAGGTTGATGGATGAGGATCCTGGAGTGGGGCAGGGCATAACGCATGCCTTTGGCCCCGGCAGCCAGCAACAAGGCGGCCATGCTGGAGGCCTGACCCAGACAAAGGGTCGAAATATTGGGTTTGATATATTGCATGGTGTCATAGATCGCCAACCCGGAAGTAACGATACCACCGGGTGAATTGATGTACATATGGATATCCTTATCCGGGTCTTCGGCTTCAAGAAAAAGGAGCTGGGCGATCATCAGGTTGGCCATGTAATCATCTATAGTGGCCCCCAAAAAAACGATTCGGTCTTTCAACAAACGGGAATAGATGTCATAAGCCCGTTCGCCCCGGGTATCCTGTTCAACAACAATAGGTATTAAAGTCATCCGTATTTCCTTCTCAAGGGTTTTATGATTGTATGGTAGCATGCTCCTGAAGGAAATTCAACGTCTTTTCCTCAAGAAGCTGCTGGCTCATATCTGGCAATAAATTGTTTTTATTATAAATTTCTCGGACTAAATTTACCGACTGGTTTACATTAGCGGCAATCCGGCCGAGTTCCGCTTCGATTTCTTCCTGGCTGACGCTCAGGGATTCCAATTGGGCAATTTTTTCCAGGATCAATTTTTTCCGGGCCATTTTCTGGGCCGGGGGGCGAAACCTTTCCATAAGGCGGGCGGGCTCCAGGCCGGCCTTTTCCCAGGAAAGCCCCTGACGGCTCAAATCTTGCTCTATGCGCATCATCATCTGCTGGATTTCCCGATTGACCAAGGCCTCAGGGACCTCGAAGTCGGTTTTGGACAGAAGACTATCGACCAGATCTTCTTTTAATTTCAAATCACCTTTGCGATTTTCTTCCTTCTCCAGGTCTTCCCGGATCTTCTTTCGTAAGTCTTCCAGGGAAGATAACTCGTTCCCTAAATTGTGGACGAATGCATCGTCCATCTCGGGCAGATGCCTCTCCTTGATTGCCTGCAAGAGGACTTTATAATGGACGGTTTTCCCGGCCAGGGCCGTATTTCCAAAGTCTTCCGGAAAATCGATATCGAATTCTTTGGTGTCCCCTTTCTGCATCCCCACCAACTCTTTTTCAAACTCCGGATTAAAGTAATCAGCCCCCACTTCCAGGTCATAGTTTTGGGCCGAACCACCCGGCATTTCATTCCCATCCAGAAAGGATTGATAATCGATAACCGCAAAATCTCCTTTTTTTAGAGGGCGCTCTTCCTGGAGGGCAACCAGCTCACCGTGGCTCATCCGGATGGCCTCGAGTCTTTTTTCAACGTCTTCATCCGTAATAAGAACCAGCGTTTTTTTCAATTCCAATCCCCTGTACTCGGAAATGGGAATTTCAGGTTTTATTTCGATAGTGGCCAGATAAATAAAAGGGGCTTCTTTATCCACGGCCGGATAATCCAATTTCGGCAGGTCCACCGGCATGACCCCTGTTTCTTTCAGGGCTTCCGGATAGGTACGATTAATTATCCTGGAGACGGTTTCTTCCTCAATCTGGGGACCATAAAACTTGGCCAGGACCGTAACCGGAATCTTCCCTGGCCGAAAACCTTTCAGTTTGGCTTTTTTGTTAAAGGTTTTTGCAACGGATTCCCATTCCATTTTGGTCTGGTCCGCTTCCACTTCCACGGTCAACTTTTTTTTGATCGGAGAGATTTCTTCTACCTGTACCTTCATAGTCATTTATTCCTTACCAGTTTATTTGTTGGTGCGAGAGGGGGGATTTGAACCCCCACCCTGTTTCCAGGGCTGGATCCTAAGTCCAGTGCGTCTACCAATTCCGCCACTCTCGCCCTTTCCCAGGGCTTGAGGAAAAAAATTCTTAACTTTACAATATACTTACTTTTTCCCCTAAAGTCAAGAGAACCCCGGATTTAGTCGCAGACCCCGGGATTTATGTCGCAGACCCGGCCGGGATTGGATCCTTTTAGCTCTCGTTAAGGCTTTATTCCTTCAAAATCAGGACATCCAGCTTTTGGATCATTCGGTGAAGGGGTTGTCGAGGAACAAGGTTTCCTCACGATCCGGTCCAACGGATATAATCCCGATGGGAACCTTAACTAATTCTTCGATCCGATTCAGATAATTCCGGGTGGCGGCCGGCAGGTTTTCCCCTTTCCGGATCCCTTCGATAGGTTCGGACCAGCCCTCCCATTCCTCATAAATGGGACGGCAAGCCTGGAGTACCTTTAACTGGGCCGGAAGGCTGGTCAAAGTCTGGTCGTTCCAGGAGTAACCGGTACATATCTTGACGGTTTTCTGGCCGGTTAAAACATCCAATTTGGTGATGGCCAGGTGGGTCAGACCGTTCAGCCGGGCTGAATCCCTTAAAACAACGGCATCCAGCCAGCCGCATCGTCTGGGCCGGCCGGTGGTCGACCCGTATTCTCCACCCTTCTCCCGAAGACTCAAACCGATCTCATCGGTTAATTCCGAGGGGAAGGGGCCTCCGCCCACCCGGGTCGTATAGGCCTTAACGATCCCCAGGACCGATTGAATCCTGTTGGGTCCCACACCCGCCCCGGCACAGACACTGCCGGCCACCGGGTTGGATGAAGTCACATAGGGATAGGTCCCATGATCTATATCCAGGTGAGTCCCCTGGGCGCCTTCAAACAAAATACTTCTCCCCTGGGCCAGGGCCTGATCGATCCGGATTGAAACATCGGTTACATAGGGCCGGATAAATTCGGCCAGAGGCCAGTAGGTTTTGATGATCTCCTGTGGATCCATGGGGGAGACTTTGAGAAATTGTTCAAAAATAAAATTCTTTTCCCTGAGATTGGTGGTTACTTTTTCGGCAAAGACCTCCGGATCCAGCAGGTCAATAACCCGGATTCCTACCCGGGCCACCTTGTCTTCATAACAGGGCCCGATGCCCCTCCCGGTCGTGCCGATGGAAGCCTGGCCTTTTTGGGCCTCCCGGGCCATATCCAAATGTTTATGATAAGGCATAATCAAATGGGCCTTCTCACTCAACCCTAAATTTTCCGGACCGATTGCAATCCCCCGGTCCCGGAGGGTACGGACCTCTTTTTGCATGACCTCCAGGTCCACCACCACCCCATTGCCGATCAGACATTGTTTTTCCGAATGAAGAATCCCTGAAGGGATCAAATGAAGAATGAATTTATCCTGACCCACCACCAGGGTGTGTCCGGCATTATTCCCCCCTTGAAAGCGGACGACTATATCAGCATATTGGGTAAGGAGATCCACCACCTTACCCTTTCCCTCATCACCCCATTGGGTTCCTACCACCACGACACAAGACATACGCTGCTCCTTTTTACCTATTTGAGTTTATAGGGGTTTTTTATGCTACAGGAGAAAAAAAGTCAACTGATTTGCTAAGGCTTCACGAGTAAAAAACAAGATCCTTTCTTCTTAACTCCGATGTTTCCAATAAGACGGATCTCGATGCAAATGCATCACTGACAAAATGAATATTCTGTCGGGCTCTATGCTGTAGAGAATTCCGTAAGAGAACCGCTGGGTCAGGCAACGTCGAAGGTTGCCTTCAATCTCAGGCCAGGCAGTAGGAAATGAAACAATGTTCTGAGTGAAAATCAAAATTCATTTAAAGAACCGTTTTCGAACTCGAGCAAAAACCTCTTCACCAGGAACAGAGTTTACCTGGCCACTTCGAAGTTCATCCAATCGGCGCTTGGCCACGGTAATCCATTGGGCATCAATCATTGCTAATACCTCATCGACCGCAACCGGGCAATCCGTTCTTCAATAGGCGGGTGGGTGCTGAACAGATTGAGCAGACTTCGTCCTGACAAAGGATTAACGATAAACATGTGGGCCGTAGCCGGATTGGGCGATTCCATGGGCAGCCGCTGGGAAGCGATCTGGAGTTTTTCCAGGGCACCGGCCAGGCCCAGGGGATTTCCTGAATACTGGGCACCCGAGGCATCGGCCAGATATTCCCGGGAACGGGAGATGGCCATTTGAATCAGCATGGCGGCGATAGGCGCCACAATGGTCATAACCAGAAGGCCGATGATCCCTCCCCCGCCTTCCCCTTCTTCCGAATCCCGGCTCCCGCCGAAGATGGTTGCCCAGCGGGCCATGTTGGCCAGGATCATGATGGCTCCGGCCATGGTAGCGGCAATGGACCCGACCAGGATATCCCGGTTTTTGACATGGGCCAGTTCATGGGCCAGGACCCCCTTCAGTTCCTGGCGGGAAAGGATGCGCATAATACCGGAGGTGACTGCGATGACCGCATGTTCCGGATTCCTGCCCGTAGCAAAGGCATTCGGGGAATCGTCTTCGATTAAATAGATCCTCGGTTTCGGGATACCGGCGTGTTGGGCCAGTTCCATAACGATCTGATGGATCTCCGGATGATTTCCCGGAGCGATCTCCTGGGCCCGATACATGGCCAGAACGATCTTATCGGAAAACCAATAGCTCCCTAAATTCATAATCCCGGCCAGGAAGAAGGCCAGAACCATTCCATGCTGACCGCCCACGGCCCCGCCGATCAGGATAATCAAGGCGGTCATCAGCCCCAACAGCAAGGTGGTTTTCATGGTATTTAAAAACATAAATAGTAACTCCTTATTGTTTGTTTACGAGTAACAATTACTATGGTACCCATCTTTAAATTCTTGTCAAGAAAAACCGGTTTATCCCTTCGCAAAGAAGATCTCTCCCTTCCGGTCGGCATCGACGATAATCTTTTCCCCTTCCGAAAATTCCCCTTCCAGAAGTTTCAAAGCCAGGGCGTCCTGGATGCGATGCTGTATCACCCGTTTCAAAGGGCGGGCGCCATAGATCGGATCAAACCCTTCCTGGGCGATTTGTTCCCCGGCTTTATCGGTCAATTCGATATCCAGTTTTTTTTCAGCCAGCCTTTTTTGAAGCAGCCGGATCTGGATATCCACAATGGCCTTGATTTGTTCCCTTTTTAAGGACTGGAAGATGACGATATCGTCCACCCGGTTTAAGAATTCGGGCTTGAAATGGGCCCGCAAAGCCTCCATAACCCGCCGGACCATCTCCTCCCGTTCCCGTTCAGTCAGGTCCTGAATGAATTGACTGCCGATATTGGAGGTCATGATGACCAGGCTGTTTTTAAAATCCACGGTCCTCCCCTGCCCGTCGGTCATCCGGCCGTCATCCAGGATCTGCAACAGGGCATTAAAGACCTCGGGATGGGCCTTTTCGATCTCGTCAAAAAGGACCACCGAATAAGGCCGGCGCCTAACGGCTTCGGTTAAATACCCCCCCTCTTCATAGCCCACATAGCCCGGAGGGGCGCCGATCAAACGGGAAACCGAATGTTTTTCCATATATTCGGACATATCGACCCGGACCATGGCCTGTTCATCGTCAAAAAGAAACTCGGCCAGGGCCTTGGCCAGTTCCGTCTTGCCCACCCCCGTGGGGCCCATAAAGATAAAAGAACCGATCGGACGATTGGGGTCCTGCAGGCCGGAGCGGGCCCGGCGGACGGCATTGGCCACCGCCCGGATAGCCTCTTCCTGGCCGATGACCCTTTCCTGGATGCGATCCTCCATGCGGATCAGTTTTTGTTTCTCCCCTTCCATCATCCGGGCCACCGGGATGCCGGTCCATTTGGCCACGACTTCGGCAATGTCCTCATCATCCACTTCTTCCTTCAACATCTTCTGTTTTTCCTGAAGGGTCTCTAATTGCCGGTTTTTTTCCTCCAGTTCTTTATTCTTGTTCAAGAGCACCCCATAGCGGATTTCCGCCGCCCGGGTCAGGTCCCCCTGTCTCTCGGCATTCAGGGCCTCCCCTTTAAGGGTTTCGATCTCTTCCTTAACTTGTCTGATTTTTTGAATGGCCTCTTTTTCCTCCTGCCAATGGGCCTTCATCACGCCGCTTTGGTCCTTGAGCTCCGAAAGCTCCTTTTCGATCTTATCCAACCGCTCCCGGGAAGCCGGGTCAACCTCTTTTTTGAGGGCCTCCTTTTCAATCTCCATCTGCAGGATCTTCCGTTCCAGTTCATCGATCTCCTGGGGCAGGCTGTCGATCTCAATCCGCAGCTTGGAAGCGGATTCGTCGATCAGATCAATGGCCTTATCCGGCAGAAATCGATCGGTGATATACCGATGCGACAAAGTAGCCGCAGCCACGATGCCCGAATCCTTGATGCGCACCCCGTGATGGACTTCGTACTTTTCCTTCAAACCCCTCAGGATAGCGATGGTGTCTTCCACCGTGGGTTCGCGGACCAGCACCGGCTGAAACCGCCGCTCCAAGGCCGCATCCTTTTCGACATATTTCCGATATTCATTGATGGTGGTCGCCCCGACACAGCGCAATTCCCCCCGGGCCAAAGCCGGTTTGAGCATGTTCCCGGCATCTACGGCCCCTTCGGCCTTACCGGCTCCAACCAGGGTATGCAGCTCATCAATAAACAAAATAATCTGCCCCTGGGCCTCGGTCACTTCCTTAAGCACGGCCTTAAGGCGGTCTTCAAATTCCCCCCGGTACTTGGCTCCGGCAATCAGGGCCCCCATATCCAGGGCCACGACCCGTTTGTTTTTCAAACCTTCCGGCACATCACCGTGAACGATCCGCTGGGCCAGACCTTCAACAATGGCGGTCTTTCCCACCCCGGGTTCTCCGATCAGGACCGGGTTATTTTTGGTGCGCCGGGATAATACCTGGATGACCCGTCTGACCTCATCGTCCCTTCCGATGACCGGATCCAACTTCTCCTGCTGGGCCAGTTCGGTCAAATCCCGGGCATATTTCTCAAGGGGTCGATATTTTTCTTCCGGATTGGGATCAGTGACCCTTTGACTTCCCCTGATATCCACCAGGGCCTTTAACAGGTTTTCCCGGGTCAAACCCAGAGCCAGCAGACCCTGCGCCAGGGGATCTCCCTTCTGATCGACGATAACGAGCAGGATATGTTCCATGCTGACATAATCATCATGCATCTGGGAGGCCTCTTTAAAAGAGTCGTCCAGGACGGTTTTAAGCCGGGGCGACATATAGGTTTGCCCTCTGCCGGCCCCTTCCACCCGGGGTATCTTGTCCAATTGGCTCTTCAGGATATTTCTAACCTGGTTGGGACCCACCCCTAATTTTTGAAGCAGCGGAGAAATGATATTATCCGGCTGGTTCAAAAGGGCCGTCATCAGATGTTCAGTTTCGATCTGTTGATGCCCCATGCCTTCAGCCATGGACTGGGCGGATTGCACCGCTTCCTGAACCTTTATGGTAAATTTATCAAAACGCATGGCAACCTCCAAATTTTAAGTATAATTTCCCTCAAAAATTAACCATTTCACCTGGAGTTGTCAAGAAGGGCCGGCCCGATTTACAACTTGACAGATGCAAGAAATAGGCTATATTTTCAAATACTGCTTTAATCCTGAGCAAAGGGATTTGAAATTTCTCTGGTTACTCGTTACTCGTTTTAACCGGCAACCAGTAACCAGTAACCAGCAACGAGCAACCAGCCATGAACGTCTATATTAAGGCCATGCGTCTACCCTTTTTGACCGGCTCTTTGGTTCCGGTCTTTTTGGCAGCCGCCCAGGCTTATCATCACGACTACTTCCGGAGTCTTGAACTCCTGTTGATTCTCATCGGCGTGGGATCTTTGCAGACTGCCGCCAACCTGATCAATGATTACTTTGATTCCCGGGGGAGCGACCGGATCAATTTGCATCCTACCCCTTTCAGCGGCGGAAGCCGGGTCATCCCCGAAGGGCTGTTAAACGCCCGTCGGGTATTGGGCTTGGCGGTTTCCTTTTTCACCCTGGCTGTAGTCACCGGGCTGATCCTCATCGTCCGGGGACATCCTTATGTGGCCCTGGCCGGACTGCTGGGCCTGGCAGCCGCTTTTTTTTATTCAGCCGATCCAGTAAAATTCATGGCCAGAGGGTTAGGGGAAATCACCATTTTCCTGGCTTTCGGACCGTTAATCACCTGGGGGACTTATTATGTCCTGACCGGCCAACTGACCTGGCCGGCTTTTTTCCTGGGATTTCCCCTGGGATTCCTGATTACGGCCGTTATCTGGATCAACCAGTTTCCTGACTTTCAGGCCGATGGCGCGGCACACAAAAACAATCTGGTGGTTCGGCTCGGCCTGGAGCGTTCCCGCTGGATCTATCTTATCCTGATGACCCTGCCTTTTCTCTTTCTCTTCTTCCTCCTGGAAAGCCGGGAGATTTCCTTTTTGATCCTTCTTTCCTGGCTGGCCCTTCCTCTGGCCCTAAAAGCCATCCGCATCTTCTGGGGCAACTTTGATTCTTTCGAAAAAATCATTCCGGCCCAGGCCTTAACCATTCAAACCCATATGGCCCTTGGGATACTCATGCTGGCGGGCATCCTGATCGGCCATTTTTCAGGGAGGGCTTAACGCGTGAAAATCCTCGGCTTGGATCTGGGCAGCAAGACCATCGGCGTGGCCATCAGCGATGACTTACTCTTTACCGCCCAGGTTTTGACTTCCATCAAAAGGATCGCTTTAAAAAAAGACCTGGCCGTCATCCGGAACCTGGTCGAAGAATACCGGGTTGAGGAACTGGTCGTCGGTCTCCCGATCAATATGGATGGGACCAAAGGGGAGTCGGCCCTGAAGGCCGAAGAATTCATCGAGAAGCTTCGTCTTTCCCTCTCCATAAAGATCATCCCCTGGGACGAACGCCTGTCCACCGTGGCCGCCGAACGGATCCTTCTGGAAGGAGACCTGAGCCGGCAAAAAAGGCGGAAGGTTATCGACCGTTTAGCAGCGGCCTTCATCCTCCAGGGCTACCTCGATAGCCGTCCCAAGGAAAAGGGACCAATCCCTTGAAGCGATACCGGATCCTTTTTCTTTTGGGCATCCTTGTCCTCGGCACCCTCCTCTGGGACAGTTTTTCCCGTTTCCTTTCCCCCCCCCAGGTAAAAAACCCATCGGTCCAGGTAGTTCGAATCCTGCCGGGGATGAGCCTTCACCGTATCGCTCATCTCTTAACCCAGGAGGGGATTATCCAGGATCCCCACAAATTCATGCTCCTGACCTGGTGGAAACGGTCGGGTAAAAAAATCCAATGGGGGGATTTCGAGTTATACGCCGGAATGCCGCCGAGGGTCCTTCTGGATTATTTAACCACCGGGAAAACCATGTTAAAAAGGATTACATTTCCCGAAGGGTTTACCCTGCGGCAGATCGCCCAACGCCTGGCCGAAGAAAACCTGGCCGAAGAACAGACCTTTCTTACTTCCGCCAGGGACCCGCAATTTTTAGCTTACCTGGGGATAGAAGGGCAGTCTCTGGAAGGCTATCTTTTTCCTGACACCTATGTCTTTCACCGGGGCATGAGCGTCCGGTCCATCCAGGAAAAGATGGTTCAAAGATTTAAAGAGATTTTTAATAAGCTGCCTAAAGAAGACGGCCTGGCGGAACGACTCAATCTTAAAAAAATGGTCATCCTGGCCTCCATTGTGGAAAAAGAAAGCGGTCTCCATAGCGAACGCCCTTTGATCGCCTCGGTCTTTTATAACCGCCTTAAAAAAGGAATGGCCCTGCAGAGCGACCCCACGGTTATCTATGGGATCAGGGAGTTTAACGGCAACCTGACCAAAAAAGATCTGCTCAGGCCCACGGCCTTTAATACCTATCTTAACCCGGGATTACCCCCCGGCCCGATCGCCAGCCCCGGCCGGGACTCCCTGCAGGCGGTTCTTTCTCCGGCCAAAAGCAACTATCTCTATTTTGTTTCAAAAAATGATGGCAGCCATCATTTTTCAAAAAATCTAACCGAACATAATCAGGCGGTCGCCCGGTATCAGCCTCCCGGAAAGGAAACCCGGCTTTTGAAATGATACTGGATACCGGATGCCGGATTTGACGTCTTTATCCGGTATCCAGTATCTGCGGTCCGATGTAATCCGTCAAAAACAGGCAGAAAAAAGGAAATTCCCATGGAAACAGAAAAACTTTCACATCATTTTGTCTATGAATAACAGGGACTGATCGGTTTCGGCCTGTACCGGGAGACCGATGAAAAGTCGCTGATGGTCTTCCTGCAAAAGTTTTCCGATGACTCTTTTTTATAGACTCTGGTCCCCCGTCTGAGCGAAACCGAGATTCAAGACCTCTTCGAGCTTATTTCAAGACTCCTCAAAAAATATTTAAAGGAAGAAGAATACCACCGGCTGTTCCTTAAGGAATAATAAAAGCATGGAAACGCTTCGCCGTTCTATTCGAAAAATCTTTCTGGCCGGCCTTTCGGCTGCCGACCCTTATCAAGCGGTCCGCTGGCATTTATCCTGCCAAAATAATATCCTGCGAGTAAAAACCGGAGCAGCCTCAACCGAACAACACTATGATTTGACCCGCTTCAGAAAAATTTTTATTTTAGGGGCCGGCAAGGCTTCTATCCCGATGGCCGCGGCCTGCGAAGACCTCTTAAACCGGGAATTTGGCCAGGGAGTCGTTATTACTAAATACGGTCACCGTAAGCCTCTTCGGACCCTGGAAATTTTGGAGGCCGGCCATCCGGTCCCGGATGCCGCCAGCCTCCAAGGGGCGCGGGAAATAGCCGCCATCCTGAAAGAAACCCGGAAAGACGATCTGGTGATCTTCCTGACCTCGGGGGGCTGTTCGGCCCTTTTAGCCCAGCCTGTTCCATCGGTCACCCTGACTGAGAAAAAAAGACTCACCGATCTTCTCCTCCGATCCGGAGCCAATATCCTGGAGATAAACACCGTCCGCAAACATCTCTCTCTTGTTAAAGGGGGTAATTTGGCCAGGGCAAGCTACCCTTCTACAGTGATCAATCTCATCCTTTCCGATGTCGTGGGGGATGATCCGGATGTCATAGGCTCAGGTCCTTTTGTTCCCGACCCTTCAACCTTTCAAGGGGCCTTGGAGGTCCTCGAAAAATATTCCCTCACCCCCAGAGTATCCCCCAAAATCCTTAAGCATCTGACCTCCGGAAAGGAGGGGAAAATCGGTGAAACCCCTAAACCCGGAGACCCCTGCTTTCGCAAAGTCTCCAACCTGATCGTCGGCAATAATTTAACCGCCCTGGATTCGGCGGCCGTCACAGCCCGGGGCCTGGGATATCAAACCCATATCCTGACTGCCCAAATACAGGGCGAAGCCCGGGAAATCGCTAAAGTATACGCCGCCATAGCCAGGGAGGTTAAAAGGTCCGGGCATCCCTTTCCCCCGCCGGTTTGTATCCTGGCCGGAGGAGAACCTACGGTAACGATTAAAGGTCGGGGTTTGGGGGGCCGGAACACCGAACTGGCCCTGGCCCTGGCTATTGAAACCAAAAATTTGCGCAACATGGTCTTTTTAAGCGGAGGGACCGACGGGACCGACGGTCCGACGGAGGCGGCCGGGGCCATAGTCAACAGCCGAAGTTTTGGAAAGGCCATACAACAGGGCCTAAACCCTGCGGCCTATCTTCGAGACAACGATTCCTATTCTTTTTTTAAAAAAACCGGGGAGTTGCTCCTTACCGGTCCCACGGGAACCAATGTCATGGATATCCATATCCTGCTCATAGGTTAGTTTAAAAATAACATTCGGGGGTCGGGGGTCAGGGCTGAGTTAAAGAATAAATTCCAAGATGGCCGCCGGTAAAAAACAAAACGCTGGTGCGTCCTTGACATCCCCGTCGGGTTGGATTAAAAAATAACCGAGGGAGTTATTATGGTCCTAAAAAACAAATCCTGTCTTCTGCTCTACACGGATGATTACCAAAAATTCGACTATGGTCCCCATCATCCCCTCCAGGTCGGAAGGCTAAAACTTACCAAGGAGCTGATTGAGGCTTACGGACTGCTGCCCGCGGAAAAGAAAGGCTTTGAAAAAACCCGGATGGCCACGGAGGAAGAATGCCTTTCTTTCCATACCCACGACTATTGGAAGATTTTGCAGGAAGCCAACTCGGGACATAGCGACCGGGACCTGTCGGCCTATGGATTAGGGCCTGGAGATAACCCCATTTTTCCCGGGGTACTGGATTGGGGCTGTTTTTGCGGAGGCGGGGCCATCCAGGCCGGAGCATGGATCCTTTCCGGTCAGGGAACGATTGCCTTTCACATGGCCGGCGGCATGCACCATGCTCACAAAAATATGGCCTCCGGTTTCTGCTATATCAATGATCCGGTGCTGGTTATTTTATACTTGCTCTCGCAAGGCAAAAAGGTGGCTTATATTGATATTGATGCCCACCACGGTGACGGAGTACAGGAGGCCTTTTATCGAACGAGCAAAGTCTTGACCATCTCCTTTCATCAGAATGGTATGACCCTTTTCCCCAGTACCGGGTTTGTCCAGGAAATCGGGGCCGGAGAAGGGGTGGGCTATGCAGTCAATTGCCCTCTTTACCCCTGGACCGACGATGAAATTTTTACCTGGGCCTTCACAGAGGTTGTTCCTCCAATCCTGGAAGCTTACGAGCCCGATGTCATCGTCACCCAACTGGGAGTGGATACCTTTTATAACGATCCCCTGGCCAACCTCTCTTTAACGACCCAGGGATTTTGCTCGGCAATCCGCTTTTTTAAAGGACTGGATCTTCCCTGGGTTGCCCTGGGCGGAGGAGGCTATCATCAGGCCAACGTAGCCCGGGCCTGGACCCTGGCCTGGTCCATTATGTTGGGACGGGAATTGGACCAGATAAAACTTCCCATCCCCTTTCAAGAAACTATCCGTCGACTGGATTATCCTGATGAATGGTTGAAAGATGAGGGCTTTCAAGAAGAACCGGCCAAAAAAGAAAGGGCTTTCCTCGATGCCCGTCGGGCGGTCAAGGCCATCAAGGGAACCATTTTCCCTTTATTCAATATTTATGGAGGCGGACCATGGATGTAAAAAAAAGGGATCTCCAAGCCCTGGATTTATTGTTCAAACAGGCCATGGACCTTTTTGAATGCACCCAATGTGGAACCTGTTGCCAGGGAGAAGGGGGAATCCACTTGATGCCGGAAGAGATCGAACGGATCTCCGGTTTTTTAGCCTGTTCTCCCCGGTATTTTCGGGAGAAATTCTGTATTGAAAGAAACGGCCGCACCTATATCCACATCCGGGAAGACGGCTATTGCCATTTTTCCACGGAAGGAAAATGCAGCATCCACGCCGTCAAGCCCCTCCCTTGTCGGAAATGGCCCTTTTTAGAACCCATGCTGATTGACCAGACCAACTGGGAGACCGCCCGCAATTCCTGCCCGGCCCTGGCCCCTTACGAGACTTTGAAAAACTATTTAGTCCGAAAATAGAAAAATTCAGGTTATAGGCACGAGGCTATAGGCGAATAAAAACCCCTAAACCCGTTTAACCTTGCCCATCGCCTATTGCCCATCGCCCATAGCCCCAAAAACTATTTTCATGCTTCGTGGTGCCCCCTCGGGTCATTTCTTCGGCCGACCCCCGACCCCCGATCCCCCGGTCCCTGAATACTTATTTCCGACCCGCTCCAACGAGATGAGTCCGAAAAAACCGATAAACCCGGCGCAGGGCCGGCCATTGATGAAGGCCGAGGCGGATTTTCAGGGGTATAAAACCGGCCAGGATCGATAAGGGCTTAGAGGGATACAGAAATAAATCGTAATAGGATCTTTTAATCACCTGCCAGTTACGGTTCCAGGAATAATCCGTTAAAAAATTTAATTCATCCACTTCTCCGGATTGAAAAACCTGTTCAAAAATCTTTTCAAACAAATAAGTCCCCGGGGAATATGCGGAATAGGCCTCATCATAACAGGTTTTCAGTAAAACGATGGAGCGGTTGACCCGGATGGCCAAAGTAGCGGCAATCGTTTTGCCCTCGGCTTCCAGAAAATGCCATTCCAGCCAGCCCAATTCCCTCAGTCGGCTGGTTAAGGCCTTATAAAATGAGATCAGTGAAACATCCTGATTGATGGCGCTGCCAACGTTGCCCTTCCAGCTCGAGGACTCGACCTGCATAAAACGGGAAAGTTCCTCAGCATCAATGGTATTTCCTGTTAAATATGAAACGGACAGGCCTGGAAGAGAAGCTATTTTTTGTGCCTGACGGCGCAGATTCCTTTTGAAATTAGGTCTCAAGCGAGCCTTAAAATCATCAAAACTTCCTTCAACTTTAATATAAGAACCATGACCGGCAAAAATAGAGACCGAAAATAGCCTTTTTAAACCGTCACCCATAATCGCCAAAATGGGTGAACCTTCAGGGAGTCTCCTCATTTCGAAAGAAAAGCAGGCCGGTTGCATTTGGCTGAGCTGATCCAGAAAAACAGGAATGACCTCCTTTTCCAGCCCCGGCTTAATCAAAAAATCCACCGAACCTGTTTGGTTATTATAGGGCGTACGAAACTTGTGGTATGGCCTTCCTGTTCGTTTAAAAGGGGTGATAATCACCGGCAGGACGCCTACCAGTGTGGAATGTTCATAAGCAAAAAGACAAAACCAACTTTCTCCGATCTCTAATTGATGTTCCAGGTAAGAAGCGATCCAGGCGTGGGAGGAGTCCGGCAATCGATGAGTGGCGTTAAATGCCAAATCATTCCAGGCCTCGGCATGAGGCCTGAGTTCTTCATGAGTCCTTACCGTTTTGACAACCAGTCCGTCTGATGAAAACTGGTTTTTATTGATCATATTTTCGGTTTTAAGCAAGGCCCGTTAAGTCCTGCCGGTTTCAATTGTAAGAACCCGTTTAAGCGGTAACCCTTAATATTAAGCAGGACCTTTCGTATAAAATATAGCTTATTATCCGGTTAGGGGCAACCATTTTATTGTCAGCCTCTTTTCCCCTTGACCCGGCTCCTGGTTTATTTTATAGTTCGATTACCAATAATAATTGGTAACTTATTCGCTTATTTCCGGAACAGTTGAGACACTCAGAATGGTTCAATTCCTTTTTCCCTTCTGGTAGAAGCTACAACCAGACTATTAGGAGTAGATCCTGAACCGCTTCGATGGGGAATAAAAATATGGTCCGGCAGCGCAGTCGAGTCATCCTGGTATATCCGCCATCCCGCACCCAAAACCACGCCAGTTGTCCCGTCGGGCTTTTGATGCTGGCCGCAGTCCTTGAGCATCATGGGTATGAAATCCATTTATTAGACGCTTGCGCTGCCGGCAATCCGCAAAATGCCGATCAAATCGTTGAGAAAATCCGACTTCTTAATCCGGACGTAGTCGGTATTACCCTGGTCACTCCGCTGGTACGCACGGCCTATGAACTGGCCAGGCGATTGACGGCAACAGGAGTGCAATTGATTGCCGGAGGTCCCCATGCCACGTTATTACCTGAAGAACCCCTTATGAACGGTTTTCAGGCCGTGGTATCCGGAGAGGGAGAGTTGACCATCGTGGAAGCCATCGAGGCGGTTCTTGGCAGGATACCCAAAGAATCCGTCAAAGGGATGGTCTGGTTAAACAGCACGGGTCGGCCTTGTCGGAATGAACCGCGACCGGTTATTGCTGATTTGGACAGCCTTCCCTTTCCCGCCCGTCATTTAGTCGACCCGGGCGACTATGGACGAAAAGATGCCGTCAGTCTATACGGCAACATTTTTAGTTCCCGTGGTTGCCCGGCCCGATGCGCTTATTGCGCCGGAGGATTATTCGGCAAACGATTTCGATTCCGCTCTGCAGAAAATGTCCTTGATGAAATCAGCCAAGTTACCCAACAGTTTGGCACATCCCATTTCCATTTTGTCGATGACTCTATGGCCCAGGACCGTAATCGGGTGATGCAGATCTGTCAGGGCCTGGTGGATCGAAAACTGCCCATCACCTGGAGCATGATGACCCGGATCGACTCCATTGACGAGCCGCTTTTAGAGATGGCCAAAAAATCAGGCTGCGTCCGAATAGACTATGGGATAGAAAGTGGCCATGCGGAAACCTTAAAACGCATTCACAAACCCCATACTATTGATATGGTGCGGAAGATCGTGCCGTTAACGGCCCGATACGGCATTGAACCTTGTGTTTTTTTTATTCTCGGTTTTCCCTGGGAGGGGCCCGAGGAAACCCAATCCACTTTTCGGCTGATGAAAGAGCTGTCGCCTTATGTGAGACAGTTCCATACGGCCATTGCCTCCATCCTGATCCCTTTCCCGGCAACCGAGATATACGAAAAGTGCAAAGACCAATACGGATTTCAGGACTGGTGGCTGGGCAGCAATCGAACTTACGATGCGCCACGTCGGGAAACCCATTCCCACTTCGAGTGCAGCGTTTTTCCAGTGGGCGCTGTTATGGATGCCGATTTCTTCCGTTATTCCCCGGAAACCAAAAAAACGATCTACGATATCTTCCAATTCATGTATTTATACAATCTGAATAATCGGTCCCTGCCTTCCCGGTTGATTCATCGAGGCCAACTCAGTTTGTCGCGACGATTGTCTTCGATTTCGCCGCCGCTGGAACGGCGGGTTTTTGGTGCTCTTCATAGCGCTGTCGGGGCCGTCCGTCGATTGTCCGGCCGTAACTGAGGTTAGATTCTTACATGGAGAGGAGTTACAATTATGCAATGTCAACTCAAAGAACTGCATGATGCGGTAGAGGGTTTGTCTGGCATTGACCGGGTTAAACTCTGGTGGCTGAAAAGACAACACTATATCACGGAACCCTTACGCTTAGGTCACAAGCTGGCGGCAAAACTGGAGACCGGACGACCGCGACCGTCCGCCTGTCTTGTTGTAGACACTGCGAAGGAAGATCACACCGGTCGGATCCCCCCCCTTGGCCTTAAGGCCGGCGAACGCATTCGGGTCAAATCCCTGGAAAAGATCCAATCCACCCTGGATAGCCATGGTAAATACGAGGGGATGGGCTACATGGATGTGGAGATGAACAAACACTGCGGGAAGGTTTACGCAGTGCAAAAGCCGGTCTCCCTGTTCTTTGACGAACGGCGCTGGCGCATGCTGAAGCTTCGGGATGTCGTTATCCTGGAAGGGGTTTTTTGTGAATTGCCGACCACAGCGTCCGAAGACTGGGCCGGGTGCGACCGGACCTGCTTTCTTTTCTGGAAAGAAGCCTGGTTGGAACGCCTGAACCCTTAGGTGGGCTTTGGTTAGCCTTTATTCATTGGAAAGCAGAACCATCATCCGCACCAGGGCTTGGGCACCCTTCATGAGGAAT
>JACRBX010000140.1 GCA_016219225.1 Deltaproteobacteria bacterium | reverse complement strand
TTACCACGAAGACTCGAAGGCACAAAGAAATGCATAAAGCTTTCATGTTTGTTTAACCCTCATGAAATTAAGACCTTCTTTGTGTCTTAGTGTCTTAGTGGTAAAAAATTTTCTTGCCATTTTGAGAAGAATTTTATTCCTTAGTTACTAATGGGCCGCCAGATCCCCTGGTCCAGCCAGATTTGGGAAAAGGGTTCTCCGACAGAGACCACCCTGGTCTTCAGCCCCTCCGGATCGATTTCAACCTCTTTCCCGTATTGCGGGTCCCAGGGTTCCACCAGGATGGCCCCTTTATCCAGTTTTTTCATAATAGGCAGGCAGGGGTCTCCCCAGGAGGCGGATCGAATCCTTTGCCGGAGGCTTTCCAGCGTTCCAAAGGCCAACAGTTGATGAAGGGTAACCATGGTCGGAGGACTAAGGGTGATCTCTCCCTTCATATTCCCCTGGAGTCCTTTTTCCGGATTGACCCAAATTCCCAGGACGGTTTCCCGGTCGTCGGGAATACATTCCTGGCCTTCCGGCATAAAGGCAATAAAGAAACGGGTGTCGAAACGTTTGGGCATGGCCTCCGGGGTAATCCAGTGAGACCAGGGGAAGAGGTTTGAAAAGGAAAGCTTTAAGTCTTCATTCGAAACCCTTTCTTGAAGCCATCCCTCCTTGAGTTTTCCCTCGGAACGGAGGGCACAGGCCTTTTTGAGAGAGTCCTTAAAATTATTCCTTGACCCTGCCAGAAAAACTCCGGCCTCTTCAAAGGTCTCTCTTATCGCCGCTACCCCATAGGCGATGATTTCTTCGGGTTTCAACCCGGGTCCAAAGCCCTTTAAAAGATCCTCAATCGACCGATCGATGAAAGGTGTCCAGAATTCGGCCTGCCCATCACCCGGGTCCAAAGCGCCCCCAGGGAAGACATAATTTCCCGGAAAAAATCCGCTCCCGGTGCTCCGTCTGAGCAGGTAAATCTGGAGTTCCTTTTCATGCTCCCGGACCAGAATAACGGTGGAGGCCGGCCTTATTTTTTTTGGTGATTCTTTTATTTTGTCCATGGCTATTTATATACCAAACCCTCATGTCCCACGGAGGCGCCACAAATCATGAAAATATCGAATGTCGAAGTAAGGTTGGTTTTAAACCCGCAACCCGTAACTCGCAACCCGCAACCCGTAACATTATTTTCGCACTAACCTCAAGTCTCCTTCCAGACCGGTTCCCTTTTTTCAATAGAGGCGCTGAACCCCTCCACTGCGTCCGGCCAGAGGGCCTGGGAGGCCATCAACTCCTTGGCATAATGATAGGCCTGACGTTCAGGCAGTTCGATCTGCTGGTAAAAATGTTGTTTGGAGATACCCAATACTTTGAGGCTGTATTGGGCGATTTCCTTAGCCAGCTTCCAGGTCTCCTCTTCCAACTGATCATCGGGGACCACCCGGTTGACCAATCCCCATTCCAGGGCCGTCCGGGCGTTGATAAAGTTACCGGTGAACAGCATCTCCAGGGTCCGCTTCTGGCCGATGGCCCGGCTGACCGCTACGGTCGGGGTGGAACAGTTGTAGCCGATCTTGATGCCGGTCATGGCAAATTGGGCCCCTTTTTCAGCCGCCACCGCCAGATCACAGCCGGCTACCAGATGACAGCCGCCGGCCATGGCGATCCCATGGACCTGGGCGATAATCGGTTGGGGTATCTGATGCATAAGGGCATACATATCAATACAGGTCTGGAAAAGGTCCCGGACATCGGTGATCGGTTGATTGAGGACCTCCAGCCGGTCATGGCCGGAACAAAAGATCGGGCCATTGCCTTTGATAATAATAACCCGGGCCTTTTTTTCTTCAGCGGCCTTTTTGAAACAATCCATCATCTCTATCTCGGCCTCCTTGCCCAGGGCATTTCTTTTCTGAGGCCGATTCAAGGTGAGGATCCCGATCCGTTCCTTTTCTTCATAAAGGATGTGTTGGTATGGCATAATAATCTCCTTGTGATGGGGTTGCTCAAAGCTCAAAGCTGAAAGCTCAAAGGAAAACCCAATGCCTTTGGTTCCTAACAGCACTCAGTCCGAGAATTTAACTCCTCATTTTGAATTTTGACTCCTAAATTCAAAAATTTCAAATATCTTTGATTTACCTTAAGTCTTTAGCCTTGAGCCTTGAGCCTTGAGCCTTGAGCCTTGAGCTTTGAGCCTTGAGCCTTGAGCTTTGAGCCTTGAGCCTTGAGCTTTGAGCTATTTTTTTATTTCTTCCATTCCTTATCCCGTAATATCCGGCGAAGGGCCTTTCCGGCTGCAGATCGAGGAATTTCGTCCACGAATTCAACGGCCACCGGCACTTTATATGGGGCCATTCGGGTCCGGCAAAAGCTTCGAATCTCTTCTATCGAAGCGGTTTCCCCTTCCTGAAGCTGAATAAAGGCCTTGGGGGCCTCCCCTTTTATTTCATCGGGGATGCCGACAATGACCAGGTCTTTGATCTTGGAAAAAGCCAGCATCATATCCTCCACTTCGGAAGGAAAGACCTTTTCGCCGCCCACATTGATCATGTCCTTCTTGCGATCTACGATATAGGCGTAGCCGTCTGCATCCATGCAGGCAATGTCCCCGGAATGAAACCAGCCCTGGTCGTCAAAGACCTCCCGGGTGGCCTCCGGCTTGTTGAGATACCCCTGGGTGACACAGGTGCCCCGGACGCACAATTCTCCTTGTTGACCAGGGGGCAGGATGTTCCCCATTTCATCCACAACCTTGATCTGGGCGTCATCCATTCCTTTGCCGCAGGAGCCGATGCGGGTTTCCGTGTAAGGGGAAGTAGTCCCGACACAAGAGACTTCGGTCAGACCCCAGGCCTCGGCATAGCGCCATTTAAGCCGCTCTTCTATCTGACGAATGAGATTCTCCGGCATTTTGGTGGCCGCCGAAAGGCAGAAGCGGACCGATCCGGTTTCCCGCTGATCCAGGTCCGGTTGTTTCAGCAGGAGATTATACATGGGAGGGACCCCCTGAAAGACCGTCGGTTTAAATCGCTCGATGGCCTCCAGGGTCTTGTCGGGATAAAATCGTTCTACGGTAATAACCGTGCCTCCCTGGGAAAGCATGCCCAAGGTGCCGTTGACCAGCCCCCAGCAATGGAAGATGGGGGTGGCCACCATGATGGTGTCCTCGGGTTTAAAGTGGACCTTCCCGAATTCCCGGGCATTGTGCCAGACATTAAGATGAGTGGCCATGACCCCCTTGGGCCGGCCGGTCGTGCCCGAAGTATACATGAGATGACACAGGTCGCTTCCTTTGGTTTCCGGAGGATCCAAGAGGCCTTTTCCTGCGGCAAGCATGGATTCAAGGACGGGATAGTCCTTGGCCTCCTGATTTTTAAGGGAGAGGATCACGGTCAGCGAGGGAACCTCAGACCGGAGGGATTCGATAATCGGCAGCCTTTGGGCATCGGTCAGAACGGCCCGGGACCCACAGTCTTTCAGGATATAGGCCACTTCCTGTTCCCGGAGCATGGCATTGACCACATTGACCGTCAACCCGGCCCGAACGGTCCCCAAATAGGCGATGATCAACTCCGGGAGGCTGGGCAGAAAAAGGGAAAGGACCTCTCCTCTTTTCAGTCCCAGGTCTGATAATCCTTGGGCGGTCCGGTTGATCAACCGGTCCAGTTCCGAATAGGAGATTTGGCGGTCTTCAAAAATAATCGCGGGTTTTCCCGGAGTTTCCTGGACAGGTCGTCTGATAAGATTGGAAACGTTCATAAGCACCCCCGAAGGCTTTTAATATCCTATATACCATAAAATTCAATACCGGCCATATTTTATTCTTGCTCTCCCTCTCCTCTCTCGGGCGCTTAGTAAATCCACATCGACAAAGTTTTGTCGATGTGGCAAACAATTTCCTTTCCCTGATGAGCCGTGGTCATTGGGCCTTCAGGTCATGACGGCGCCGCCATCGACGCTGATTGCCTGGCCCGTGATGTTCCTTGCTTCTTCCGAGGCGAGATAGGCGACGAGGCTTCCCACGTCTTCGGCTGTCTGAGGCCGTCCCAGGGCCG
>JACRBX010000139.1 GCA_016219225.1 Deltaproteobacteria bacterium | reverse complement strand
GAACGGGGCGTAACCCTTTGTCGAACCGACCGCGATTGCGCTGTTACCTTTTATTTTAAAAAAGGAGGCTGGAAAGTAGAAAGTTTTTTGAGAGGCCCCATAAATCCTTAGGTCCGCCTGGGGGAACCACGAACCATGAAAATATCGAATATCGAATATCGAATAATGAATAATGAATGTCGAAGTTAGGCTGGTTTTAAACCCGTAACGCGTAACCCGAAACCCGCAATGGTATTTTCGTATTAAGCCCGCATGCCCCAGGGTCACCACGAAGCATGAAAATGGTTTACTCCGAACTCCGAACTCTAAACACCGAACTTACTTTCGTACTAATTCCACATGCCGCTTGGGCGGCACAACGAAGGATGAAATTAGGTTTTCGCCGAACGCCGAACGCCGAACGCCGAACGTTATTTTCGTTTTAACCTTCTTTCCGCCCTGCCTTTGGAATTTTTAATAAGAGGATTAAGCCAAAAGAAATGAGCATGGATAGGTAAAATACCGTAAAGACCTGTTGATAGGCCTTAAGGGGATAGGCCGAGCCGATTCTGCCTACAGCATCCATCAGGCTACCGGTAAAAGGTTGAAAAAGGGCCGTAGCCAGAAAGGCGGCCGGGTTCATCAGCCCGACGGCCGTTCCGGTGAGCCGGGGTGGAAAGATTTCTTTCACCATGGTCATGTACAGGGAGAGTGCGCCTCCTCCGAAAAGGCCCATGATAAAGAACAGGGGAATAATAAAAACAGGGAGCGGTTTGCCGCCGGCCAGGAATAAAACGGACCAGCAGGCTAAAGATAAAAACAGGGATAGGACCAGCACCCCTTTTTGTCCCATATTCAACCTGCCGGCCAGGAAGCCGATTAGCGGGGCACCGATGATCGATCCGAGAGGCAGGATCATCAACAACCCTCCGGCCTGAAGACGCGTGTATTCGTAAACATCCATCAAATAGGGGACCACCCAGAGTCCCTGAAAGGTGAGACCCGGGCCGCCGAAAAAGAAGTAGGAGAGGGTGATCAACCAGAAACTCCAGCTCTTGAAAATAATTCCAAGGCGCTTGCTAAGAGACATCCCCTCCGGGATCGGGGTTGACTGCGTAGAGGATAAAGGGGGCGTGGCAGCCACCGGCGGCCAACCCTTGTCTTCCGGCCGGTCGCGGAGGATGATCCAGGCCAAGACCCCCAGAAGCAGGGAAACGCCCCCGATGCCGATAAAAGAGAGACGCCAGCCGAGAAGCAGAACCAGATAGGTAAGTGGCAAAGAGGCTGATAGATTGCCGGCACTGCCCAGGGACAGGAAAAGTCCGGTTACCCCGGCAAATTCTTTTGGTTTATACCAACTGGAGAAGATTTTCAATCCGGGGACGAAAATGCCGCCCACCCCGATACCGATCAAGGCCCGGCCTACACCGGCCATGAGCATATTGGTGGCCAGACCGAAAACCAGACAACCCAGGCAGGAAATGAGCGTAAAAATGGTCACCACCCGGCGGGGTCCGATCGTATCGGACAATAAGCCGACAGGGGGTTGGATGGCGGCATAGAGGTAAAAATAGGCCGAGGCCATGAGCCCCAGGGCGGTGGCATCGGCCCCGAATTCATGCACCAGGTCACGGGCGATAACCGTAGGGGATATCCGGTGAAGACAGGCCAGGAAATAGATCACTCCCAGGATACCCAGCATCCACCAGCGGTAGCGAATGGGATCTTTAAAGAAAGCTTTCATTTATTTTCGAACTAAACCGCCATGCCCCGCCTTTTGGGGCATGGCACCAAGAAGTATGAAAATAGAACTCGGTTAGCGCTGAGCCCTATTTTCGAACTAAATCCTCATCCCTGAAAAAGCCTCGGTCATCACGGATTCCCTCGGAGATCTTTACATTGATTATAACGATTTGACAATGGAAAACGTCCTCCAATTTATCGAACCAGGCTCTCATGTCCCCTTCCCTGATTAATAAGGTCTTTTTTTTTATAAAATAAAGTCTTCCCGTTATTTGATCTCCGAGGCCTGCCCGGTAAAATAATAGACTGGATTAATGGCCTTAAAAAAGAGCCCAATCCATTTTATTATTTAAGCCGGTTTTCAAAAGGAGGTGAAAAAAGGATGGATAAAAAGGAGCTAAAAAGGCTCCTGGCAGGGTTTAGTATCGCCGGGCTGCTCACCGGAGGGGCGCTTGTAACCAACGGATTGGCCAATGATGGGAAAAGTAGCTGAGGTGGCGGCAAATCGGGTACAGGTAGTACCCAGGAAGAAAAGTCTACGGGCCAAAGCAGTTGAGGCGGGACCAAACCCGGTGCCGGTGGCACTGGCCAGAGCAGTGAAAAGGGAACCGCGCCCGGTACCGATAGTACCGGGCAGAGCAGTTGAGGTGGCTCTAAACCCAGTACCGGTGGTACTGGCCAAAGCAGTTGAAGCGGGAAGAAATAGTGCCGGCGGCACTATCCGGTCTTTCCAAGTTTTTCAGGGCAGCCTGATTCAGTTAACAACCCTTAGGCCCTCAAGGGGCACCAACAAAACATGAGAATATCGTAACACTTTAGTTGTTTAAAAAAAGAGTTTTTCCCACCGCAAAGGCGCGAAGAACGCAGAGAGAAACATCTTTGTTCAATCCCGTGAGAGGCGGGATTGAAGAAAACATCCTTGGCCTCTCAACAGAAAGGAAAATTTATTCCCTCTTTGCGCCCTTTGCGGCTCTGCGGTGAAAATTTCGAAATTCGATGTTCGATATTCGTAGTTATTCACTTCGCCCATCATCTAACGGTTTATTTCGACGATTCACGCCTTCCCCGGACCGCTTATCCCCTTTTTTCACCTTTTCATCTTAAACTTATTGCCTGGTTAGGATATACCTCTAAAATGGAAGCCACCATCAACATTAAGAGGAGGAAGCCATGTTTAGAGAAAAAATAACCAGAAGATCCTTTTTAACCATTTCGGCCATGAGTGCGGCCTCGTTGGCCTTGGACTGGAAGAAGATCTCCGCCTGGGCCGAAAACATGGGACCAAATACGAATTATCCCACTGTGGTTATCGGCAGTGGCTTGGGGGGGCTGGCCTGCGCCGCTTACTTGGCCAGGCAGGGCCTCCCGGTGACCGTGGTGGAACAACACGACATCCCGGGAGGATACGCCACCTCTTTTGACCGGGCCAGGGGAAAATTCTCCTTTGAGGTCTCTTTGCATGGGACTTCCATCAACAACAATGCCACCGCCCGCATCCTCAAAGACTTAGGGGTCCTGGAGAAGCTGCAATTGGTAGAATTGCCGGAGATCTATTTTTTCAAGACTCCGACCGGAACCTTTTCCGTCCCTAACCGAAACCCTGAGGCTTTTATACGCCTCCTTGGGGAGCGCTTTCCCCAGGAAAAAGAAGGCATCCACGGATTTGTTTCCGAGATCATCGGTATCGCCGAAGAAAGCCAGAAGCTCCATCAGAAAAAAGGCCAGGTCTTCAAACCCCTGTTCCCGATTCAGTACCCCAAGATGTGGAAAGTTAGAGACAAAACCCTGGCCCGGCTTCTGGATGATTATGTCAAGGAGCCCCAACTCCGGGATATCCTGTCGGCCCTTTGGGGCTATTACGGCCTGCCGCCTTCAAAGCTGTCGGCTTTTTATTTTGCCGTGGCTACCGGAGAATATTTGAAAAACGGCTCTTTCTATATCAAGCCCAACTCGCAGGCCTTGAGCAATGCCCTGGCCGAGGTGATTGAGGCCTCCGGAGGAAAGATCCTCTATGAAACCAGGGCAGAAAAAATCCAGGTCAAAAACGGGGCGGTCCAGGGTGTGGCCCTGTCCAGCGGAAAGGTCCTGCCGGCCCGGGCCGTGGTCAGCAATGCCGGGGCCCTCAGGACCTTTCAGGAAATGCTCCCCAGGGAGGCGGTTCCTGCCGACTACCTTAAAAGGCTTCAAGGTTACCGGCCCAGCCTCTCTTCCTTTATCGTCTGGCTGGGATTGAATAAGGAGTTGAGGGGCAAGATTAAAGGGTACGGGATCCACGTTTCCTCCGGACAGGGGCCGGATAATGATTATCTTTCCTGTCTGAAAGGTGAAGTGGACCGGGGCAGTTTCAGTGTCACTATTTATAATAACCTTTTTGAAGGCTATTCCCGGCCGGGGACCTCCAATCTGATGCTTCTCTTCCTCTGCGGATATGATCCCTGGCGGAAATTTGAGGCCGATTACCGGGCCGGTCGCAAAGCGGCCTATGATCAGGAAAAGGCCCGATGGGCCGACATCCTGATCAAAAGGGCTGAAGAAAAAGTCATCCCCGGTCTTTCCTCCATGATCGAGGTCCGGGAGGTTGCCACGCCATTGACCAATTGGCGCTTCACCGGGAATACCGAAGGGGCCATTTATGGTTTCGAACAATCCCTGAATAACGCTTTCATGGAACGGATTGACAACCGGACCCCAGTAAAAGGATTGTACTTATCGAGCGCCTGGGGTTCTCCCGGTGGCGGTTATGCCGGGGTCTTACGGGCCGGGGAATCCACTTTTCAGAAGATGATGGAAGATTGGGGGGCCTGATTACGTGAACAAAAGCTCTCTTTTTAACGACCTGAACTTTTTCCAAAACTCGATTTGACTTTCAGGATAAAACAGGTAAGTTATTTTTAACGTTGTTGAAGGGGGAGTCCATGACCAAAACAGACAAAAATAATTCATTAACGGATGTAGAAGGGGTTCTGGTCGGTCATTTTACGGATCCTGAAGCGGCCAGCGGGGTAACCGTTACCTTATGTCCGGAAGGGGCTACGGCCGGGGTTGATGTGCGGGGCTCTGCTCCGGGGACCAGGGAAACAGACCTCTTGCAGCCCTGTAACCTGGTGGAAAAGGTCCAGGCCGTTGTGCTGACCGGCGGCTCGGTCTACGGCCTGGCCACCTGTGATGGCGTGGTCAGATGGCTGGCCGAAAGAAAATGGGGATTCCCCCTGCCGGAGGAGCAGGTCGCCCCGATTGTGCCGGCGGCCGCCTTGTTTGATCTTGGCCGTGGGAAAAATTTCGTTCCTCCTGTCAATCCAGACTGGGGGAGGGTGGCCTGCGAATCGGCTCAAGACGGTCTGTTTTCTCTGGGTTCGGTCGGTGCCGGTACCGGCGCCCTTTCCGGAGGGATAAAGGGAGGGGTGGGAACGGCCAGTGAGGTCCTGGATTTCGGTGTGACCGTGGCCGCCCTGGTGGCCGTTAATTCCCTCGGCTCGGTCATCGACCCGATGAACGGCCGTCCCTGGGAGATCCGGATGGAAATGGCGGAAGAATTCGGTGCAACGGGAAAAAGATCGGTCAGGCTGCCCGATAGGCCCATAGCCCATCCGGCGACCAATACGACCATCGGGGTCATCGCCACCGATGCGGTCCTCACCAAGGCCCAGGCCCAGAAGGTAGCCCAGATG
>JACRBX010000138.1 GCA_016219225.1 Deltaproteobacteria bacterium | reverse complement strand
GCTGAAATCAGTAGGTAAAAGGCCGGTGAAGGTCAAAAAGGATGTGCCAGGATTCGTAGGCAATAGACTCCAGCACGCCCTTTGGCGGGAAGCGATCTCCATCGTCGAACAAGGCATTGCCGAACCGGAGATGGTTGATGAAGTCATTAAAAGCGGCTTTGGGATCAGGCTGCCAGTGCTGGGACCTTTACAGAATGTCGATATGGTCGGCTTGGACCTGACCCTCCAGATCCATGATTATATCCTCCCTCATATTGAAAAATCTTCCAATCCCTCTCCGTTGTTAAGGCAAAAGCAGGAAGCCGGAGAACTGGGTTTCAAGACGGGAAAGGGATTTTATGAATGGAGTCAGAAGGCTATCGAAGACTGCCGAAAAGGGCTCATAGAACACCTCATCCGTTGGAATCGAGAGCAGGATAAGGATTAAGGTGTGTCTGCCGACTGCCGTTCAATACCATAGGTTTTACCCTTAATACCGGTTACATATCGGCAGAAAATGCCTTGGAGTATGTTAGATTTCTGGGATGATTACAAGGGGATTTGAATGATGGAACCTGACATTGTTGGAAGTCAAAAAGGGATGTGGTGGGCAGCGATAGGGGCCTTCTGTTTTCTGATGATGATCGCAGCTTGTCATAAGGAGGAAGGCCGGTCACCTTCGGACGATCAGGGAAAGCCTCCGAGAAATGCACAAGGACCTTTGAGTCATGGCGCTCAGGCCATGGGGCCGCCACCGATCACTTTTGGCGACAAGTTTTACGATGTGGCCGCGCCGGATAAAGATCATGTCTGGGTGGTAGGCTACTTCGGGGCCATTACTCATTCTTCAGACGGGGGCAAGACCTGGTCCCGCCAGCAGGCCGGCACCTTCCAGGCCTTAACCGGCGTATCTTTCGTCAGCGAAAAAGAGGGCTGGATCGTGGGCGACCAAGGGACCATCCTCCATACCAAAGACGGGGGCAACCACTGGGAGAAGCAGAAGAGTCCGGTCACTGACCAGAAACTCCTCAAGGTCCAATTTCTTAATGATCGGGAAGGCTTTTGCGTGGGGACCTTCGGCACTGTCCTCCATACGGTAGACGGGGGGAGCACATGGGAAAAGCTACCTTTCCAGGAAGACGTGATTTTAAACGACCTGGTATTCCTGAATCCCCGGGAAGGCTGGATCGCCGGTGAATTTGAAACCATCCTCCATACCGTGGACGGCGGAAAGACCTTTCAGAAACAACGGAGAGATCAATTGGGCAAACTCTTCGGCATCGCCTTTAAAGATGAAAAGAGGGGCGTGGCGGTCGGTACTGCCGGAAAGATTCTGGTCACCTCCGACGGCGGCCGAAGCTGGCAAGAGACCAAGAGTAACACCGAAGATAGCCTGCTCAAGGTCCGATTTCTCGATTCCAGGCTGATGGCCGTCGGTTTACGGGGGGCCGTGGTCCAATCATCGGATAACGGCCAGACCTGGTCTCCTCTGATCATCCCCGGCCACTATTCCTGGCTTTCAGGCCTGGCCTTTTTTAACAACGGCGGGTTTTTAGTGGGCAATGAAGGCAAGATCCTGGCCAGCCATGATGCCGGCAAAACCTGGAGCCGTCTCGGTCTGCCTCCCTTTATGGGCGCCGTGGGGAAGGAGTAATCATGTATAAAGTACTGGTCGGCTTTCTCATTAATCATAAAAAAAAGATACTGGTGGCCATGGGGGTGATTACCCTCTTTTTTCTGAGCCAGATCTTCCGCATCCAGATGTTCACCCAATTTCTGGACCTCTTTCCCCAGAACCATCCCTACGTGCAGGTCCATCAGCAGTATGCCAGGTGCTTCGGCGGGGCCTATCAGGCCACGCTGGTGCTGGAGGTCAGGAAGGGCGATGTCTTTAATACCAATACCCTCTCGAAGATGTACCGCATTACCGACGCCGTCGATCTCATCCCCGGCGTCGACCATTTCGGTATCTTCTCCATCGCTTCCCAGAAGGTGACGATCCTGAAGGAAACGGCCGGGGGGTTTTCCTCCAACCAGATCATGAAGGAGGTCCCCAAAGATCAGGCCTCAATGGAGGAGTTGAAGAAAAAGGTCTTTACCAGCGGCAACGTAAACGGCATTTGGGTCTCCCGGGATCAGAAGGCACTGCGCCTTGATGCCAACTTTCTGGAAGGCAAGATCGACTTCAAGATTCTCTTCGATAAATTCATGGAGATCAAGAAAAGGGAAGGGGATGCCAACCACCGGATCTACCTCACCGGCACACCCCTCCTCTACGGCTGGATTTACCACTATTTGCCCAATATGGCCCTCATCCTGGTCATCACCTCCGTGGTCATACTTCTTATGCTTTTTGCCTATATGAGCCGGGGAGGTTTATGGTTCTGGCCCTTTGTGAGCGCCCTGATGACCTCCATCTGGGGTTTGGGATTTTCGGCTATTCTGGGCTTTCACTTCGATCCCCTGATCATCGTCATCCCCTTTCTGCTCTCGGCCCGGGCCATGAGCCACGGAGTCCAGTGGGTGGAGCGGTTTACCGAGGAGTATCAAAAATCAGCCGATACCGAAGAAGCGGCCCTGATCACCGGCACCGGCCTCTTTCCGCCTGGGCTTATCGGCATCCTGGCCGACACCCTGGCTTTATTAGTCATCTGCCTCACTCCCATTCCGACCCTTAGAAACCTGGCCTATCTCGGCTTCTTCTGGTCCGGGGCCATGATTTTCACCATCTTCTTTTTTTATCCACCGCTTTTTGCTTCCTTCAAATATGTCCGGGTGCCCAAAAAGTCCGATGTGCCCGCTGCCTTGGCCCAGGCAAACGAGGATTTTTCCAAAAGGGTGACTACCCGGACTACCATTCTTGACAGATCCTTCACCTACCGGATCGAGTATTTTACCGAACACTTGCTCAGACGGATACTCATCAGGATGTCGAACTGGACCTTCGGGGCCGGCCGATACGCCACCGTCGGCTTAAGCGTCCTTATTCTGGGTTTAGCCATCATCTCCTCGACCCACCTCAAGTTCGGCGATGCCAACCCCGGCAGTCCCATCCTCTGGCCATATTCCGACTACAACACAGACATTGTCCAGATCAACAAGAAGTTTCCCGGTGTAGACCAGATGTGGGTGGCCGTCCAGGGGAAGGCCGACCAGGCCGTGACCAATCCTGACGTCATCAACGGCATGGAGGGGCTCAAACAGTATATGATGACCGACCCCAATGTGGGCTTTGCTATCTCAGTGGCCGACCTGGTCAAAAGCAGTAATATGCTGGCTTACGGCAATGACCCCAAGATGGAATCGATCCCCAATTCTCAACAGGCCATACAGAATATGATCACCCTAATCCAAACCGGGGCCGCCCCTGGTGAGATGGATACCTGGATAGACTACGGCAACACCAGCACCAACGTAAAACTCTTTCTCAAAAATCATGAGGGCCCGGTTTTGAACGAGGTTATCCACCGGGTTAATCATTTCATCAAAGAAAAT
>JACRBX010000137.1 GCA_016219225.1 Deltaproteobacteria bacterium | reverse complement strand
TGCATGCAATGTGAAGATCCGGCCTGCGTGGCCGCCTGCCCGGTCCGGGCCACCTATAAACGCTCCGACGGGATGGTGGTCATCGATCCGGCCAAGTGCATCGGGTGCGGCAACTGCGTAACGGGCTGCCCCTACGGTGCCCGGTTTTGGAACCCGGTTACGCGCCGGGCGGACAAGTGCGATTATTGCCAGCACCGCTTAATACGAGGGGAAGAACCAGCCTGCGTAGAGACCTGCCCCACCAAGGCCCGGGTTTTCGGGGATCTGAATGACCCTGGAAGTCGTGTCAGTGCCTTGATGAAAAAGGGCCGGTTAGTACAGGTGGCCAATCACAGAATCAACACCAAGCCGCGTATTTATTATACCTTAGGGACCATTCAGTTGGATTGGCCGAAAGAACCGACCCTGCCGGGAGAGGTTCACCTGCCGGCGTCGTTTTGGAAAAAGAGTTAAGCATGATGGGTTCGCAAAAAGTCGACAAGCAACCATTTTCGACATTCCCGTGGAAACGGAAATCCAGGTTATTTAATGTGTTACGTATGGTCTGGATTCCCGCCTGCGCGGGAATGACGAGTTTTTAAGAGTTTACGCAGTATAACCAATAAAAGGGGAGGAGAATAATGAAAAAATCACTAAAACATCTACAGTTAATCATGACGTTGACCCTGGTCATGGCTTTGGTCGCCGGGTTTACCGTGGTCCAGGCAGCCGAAACACCGGCTAAGCCGGGTTGGTATTTTAAAGACCTTGTTAATGCGGATTTTGTGGCCCAATATGCCAAACTGCCCCCGCCGCCCAACTCGATGGTCATCGATGTCCGTCCGAAAGAGGAATACAATGAAGGCCACATATTCGGCTCATTCAGTATCCCGAACAATCTGCCTGGTGAGATGGCCAGGCTGTTGCCTAAAAACAAAGGGACCCTTCTGGTCTTCTATGGGCGGGATTCCGGAAACAACCTGAGCCACGAATCGGCCAGAGCGGCAGAAAAACTTGGATATAACAACATAAAGGTTTTTGCCGGGGGTGTCCTGGAATGGAAAAAGGGCTTTTCTCTGGTGGCCTTGACCAAAGAAGCCGTTGCCGAAGGTTTTGGAGTGGTAGACTATGATTACGTCAAGGGTAAGATCGGCACCGGTATTCGCCAATTAGATAAGGTCGTTATCATCGATGCCCGGCCGGAAGGGTTGTATTCGGTCGGCCACATCCCCTCGGCCATATCCTTGCCGTCCATGAAGTTTTCGAGTGCTTATCCTGAGTTTGAAAAACTTAATATCGCCAAGAATATTGAAATTATCCTTGGCATCGGCAGAGAATGCGAATTGAGCCTGAAGAATGCCCAGAGACTGAAAAGCAAGGGGTACACCAACTTAAAACTCTACATCGCTCCACCGGTGTGGCTCGACACGGACTATCAAGAGATCGATCAGAAAAAAGCTAAAGAATTACACGATACGGGGGTCCTTTTTATAGATTCAAGACCGGCCAATTTGTACAAAAAAGGCACCATTGAAGGGGCTATTAATATTTCGGTCACTAAATTTGAAGCAAGTAAAAGTATTCTCCCCAAAGAGTTGACCAAGCCGGTCGTTTCCTTCTGCCAGGGATATAGCTGTGTATTATCTCATGAAATGGCCCGGAAATTAATGGGGCTGGGATATCAAAATGTCCTGGTCTATGCCGGCGGCTATCCGGAGTGGGAAAAAACCTTTTCCCCTGTCGCAGACAAAATCAAACCGGGAAAGGGAGAAGGGACGATTGAGGTAACCTCTTTTGAAAAAATGTTGAATGAAAAACCCGCCGAAATGTTCCTGATCGATGTCAGAAGCACTGCAGAATATTCAACGGGGACTTTCAAAACGGCGGTCAATATCCCTATAGGCGAGCTGGAAAAAAAGTTAAAAACACTCGATTTAAGTAAACCGGTCGTTTTTGTCTGTTCCACAGGGGCCCGAAGCGGAGAGGCCTATTTCATGTTGAAGGACGTAAGGCAGGATATAAAGAATGTTTTTTACCTGGATGCCGAGGTGTCTTTCAATAGAGATGGATCCTATAAAATCATCAAGGTCAATTAGATCTCGTTTAAGAAGTTGAAACCCGATGACTCCCTGCTCTTCCTTATCGGGGACAGGGAGTCCCCGCCTTCAAAACCGCAGAAGGTTGGGACTTTTTAAACCCCTTCTTTTATTTCTCCGATCATTTTAAGGAAAGCCGATAAGAGGGTGGTGATGAGAGGATAAAATTGGTTTTCGGTTTCTATGGCCTCCAGCCTCTGCTGCAACTGCCCGACCCAGGGCAGCATGATTTCTGAGGCGAACTGCCCGGCCTCCTTCAAAAGGGGGGCTTCATCCTCCACCCAGCCCTTTTCCAGCAAAAAATAGAGATATTCCAATTCAATGGACAGGTGATCCGGCGGTTCCCCGACATCGTCTGCCAGAGACAATTCTTTGGATTCAAACCGTTCTTTCATTGCCTGGGCAGGCTCTCCCATCAATGGAGACCTTTCACCGGGTTCTTCCGTGACGTAACAGGAGGCATAAAGCGGTGCCCGGATCCCTTGACGGTCACTGATGAAAAGGCGAACGTACTCTTCCTCCAGGCAGTCGAAAAGGGCTCGGGCATGGGGGAAATTATTTAAAGTAGTCACTATTTTCTTATAGATTTCGGTTGAAGGGGCATCCAATAGGGGCAGCACCTTTTCCATGGGAAACCAAAAGGAGACTTGCAACATATCCTCGCATTGTTCAAGGGTAGGCCCCCAGTAGAAATGGGTCATTTTTTGAATAACCTCCAGCAGGGCCTGCTTTTCATCCTTAATTAATATCACATTTAATCTCTCTGTCTTATGTAACAAAGACTCTACGCCTTGTCCGGGATGTTACCAGGAAGAGGGATTCCCCGCTCGAATTTTAGCAAAAACTTCTTCTCCGGGGACAAGCTTAGCTTAAATTTATCTTGTCTTTCCTGTTAATCCTATTATAGCATATCTCATCTAAATCATCGCCGGTTTTTTTGTATTGCGGACCCTGCTAAAGGCGGGATTGCTCGTTAAAACGGGAAACAAGTAATGAGAAACGGATAAATTTCAACATGATGACCTATGCCACCGACAATATCGATTTCAGGTCTGGTTAAAAACTATGGCCCGGTGAAGGCCTTGCAGGGGATAGACCTGACCGTCGACCCGGGACAGATTTACGGGTTATTAGGGCCGAACGGTTCGGGGAAATCAACCCTGATCAAGGCCCTGGTGGGCGCGGTCAAGCCCACTGCCGGGAAAGTTATAGTGCTGGGCCAGGCCATGCCGCAAGAAGCCCGTGCGGTCAGGGCCGGCCTGGGTTATATGCCCCAGGTGCCGGCGCTATACGGGGATTTATCCGTTCGGGCCAATGTTAAATTCTTTGCCCGGGCCCACAAGCTCGACCGCCTGGAAAGGCGGATTGGCGAAGTTTTGGAATTTGTCGGTCTGGCTGACCTGGCCGGCCGCAAAACGGCCACCCTTTCGGGAGGCCTTAAACAGCGCTGTTCCTTAGCCTGCGCCCTCGTGCATGAACCCAAGCTTCTGCTTCTGGATGAGCCCACTGCCGGAGTGGACCCGGTTCTCAAGGAGAGCTTTTGGAGGCATTTCCGCTCCCTGGCGGCTAAAGGGACAACACTTGTCATCACCACCCACCTCATGGACGAACCCCTTTTCTGCGACCGCCTGGGGATTCTGCGGGAAGGGCGACTGATCATAGAAGATACGCCGGAGCGCATCCTGATCAGGGGAAAAACACAAGTCACTTTGGAGGTAGAAGGCCGGTCCATCACTGAAGAGCTAAGCCATTACACCCGCGAACTGCCGGGATTGTTGAATCGTTACGGCCTTGACCCCGGGGTCTCCGGAATATCCATCCGGCAGGAAAGCCTTGAAGACATCTTCCTGAAACTTCTGAAAGAGGAAGAAAAACATGGTTAACAACACCCTGGCCATAGCCGCACGGATCGACAGCCAGCTTATCGGCGACCGGCGTTTTCTGGCCCTGTCCATTTTTTTGCCGATGATTATCTTCTATCTTTTTAAGCTATTTATCCAGACCCTGCCGGTCGGCCTCTTCACCAATCCCGAAGAACTTTATGTCCTGATAACGGCCTTTATCATCCATTTCACTTCCTATGTGCTTTGCCTGATCGTTATCGTCCGGGAGCGGCGGGACGAGACGTTGATCCGGATGTTTGTGAACAACTTCAGCCGTACGGAGGTGGTTATGGGCTATCTTCTCGGCTACGCCTCCCTGGCTACGGTCCAGGCCGTCCTCATCATGATGGAGGTAAATGTGTTATTCCATCTGTCCTACGGCTTAGGCCTGATGCTTTCCCTGTTCGCCGTCATGTGGACCCTATCGTTGATCTCCATCGCCCTGGGGATCTTGATATCGAATTTGGCCAAGACCGAGGCCCAAATATTTCCTTTCATCCCATTATTTATACTGACCACGATTTTCATCTCCGGCTTGATACTGCCAATTTCGAGCCTTCCCTGGAGTGTGCGTTGGTTGTCCTATCTCATCCCTTTCACCTATGCGCAAATGTTGATCAAGCCCATGCTGGCCGAGGCGAGTGGCCTCTTTCATCATCTAAACGAATTCGGGGTCCTCATTCTTTATGGGGTTCTCCTGTTGTTCCTGTCGAGCATGACCTTGAAACAAAGGGATTAAACTAGAGTCATGCCATCGATAAAGACTAAACACCTGACCGAATCAACCTTTAAGCAGGCCCTGGCCGTTCTGAAAGACCGGGATCCGGATCTGGGGGATATCCTGTCGAACCTCGGTCCGCCGCCGATCTGGAAGCGCGCCCCGGGGTTTCCGACACTGGTCCGCATTATCCTCGAACAGCAGGTTTCTCTGGCCTCAGCCAAGGCGGCTTTTGATAGACTCAGCCGGGCAATTCCGATTCTGACGCCGGATGCATTCCTGAAGTTGGATGGGGAAAAGCTCAAGCAGATCGGGTTCAGCCGGCAAAAAACCCGGTACTGCCGGAATCTGGCCGAGGCCATTACCGAGGGCTTTCTAATGTTGGAAGCGCTTGACCGGATGGATGATGATGCCGTTCGGGCCGAATTGCTCAAGATAACGGGGATCGGTCGATGGACGGCGGACATCTATCTTCTGATGGCCCTGCGGCGGCCGGATGTTTGGCCCGTGGGGGATCTTGCCCTGACAATTGCCGTTCAGCGGGTCAAGAGACTTGGATCACGTCCTTCGTCGGCGGAACTCGAGGTCCTGAGCCAAACCTGGAAACCCTGGCGGGCGGTGGCGGCCCGTGTTTTCTGGCATCATTATCTAAGCAACCCGGAGTGAACAAACAGAACGCCGGAGGAATTATGGAAAACGAACTCAACAGGGCTGGTGGGGGGTCGGACCGGTCCGACCCAATGCCGCTGAGAAAAAAATGAGTACTCCCACAGTAATAGCAACGTCAGCAACATTGAAAATAACTGTGCTTACAGGCCCGATTCCAACGCTCATATAGTCCACAACTAAGCCGCCATAGGCTACGCGATCAAATGAGTTCAATCTCTCAGGTAGACTGCTGAAGTTTCTAATGCTTCTTCAGGTGTTCCAATATTCGTTGACGAATCCGGGGTTGCATCTTTTGCGGGATTTTTACACCTCCAGACTAAGGATCGTAAACACACATCTTTCTTGGCATCTGTATGTTCCTTCGTTCTTGTTTGAACATACGGCTCAGCGGGAAGAGCCGCATCTGGCTCTGATCCGCTGGAGCCGATGGTTGGGCAACGATTTATCATTATATTTGTCCTTTGTCAGTGCCTGACCCCTTTGTTTTCTTCGAGCGGGGAAGAACTATCTTTTGACAGGGTACCCTCTAATGGGTGACGCGTAGCCTTCCCCCTTTCGGTGGCGCAATGGTTGATTGGATGCCAAATTCGAGTCTGACACCAATGCCTTCTCATGAAGCAACTACTGTTCAAGGCTCCACATCGCGCTCCACCAGGTGCTATTGATCGCCGTGCATTGCAGCGCCCCTGTTTCGATGTTCAGGAACTGATCCGGTTTCCAGCGGTTTCGTATTCTATAACGACCCGCTGCCCCTGCCACTTGTTCGATACTCCACATGGCACTATGCCAATGTTGCGGTGCTAAACCGACCGCCAATCCAGTCTCAATGTGGATGTAATGGTCGGGCTTCCAGCGATTTCCAATGCGCACGAACTGCGTTCCTGTCACTGGTTCGAGGCGCCACTGTGCGCTCCACCATGCCGCGCTGACCTGCGACGTCCTCAGATAACCGGGTTCGATATTGATAAACTGATCCGCCTTCCAGATGTTGCGGATGCGCCACAACGCTGCATTGCTGCCACCTCCACCGATCTGCCCTCTGGCGCTCGCCAGCACCGTGCCCGTCAATGCGATGTTGGCGTCTTGCGATCCTGCCTGACGCACCACGAGCGGCACAGAGAAAGGGCCGGGCGTTGCGGAATAGTTGAAACAGTTCGCTCCGGTACCCTGCTGCGAGGGACATGCGAACACCGTCAGGTTCCACGGATAAGATCTTCCATAGCTACCGTCGGGTGCTCGAAAACCGCTCATGTTGGAGGGTGCAACGCCGGTAGTGGAACCTGCCTGGCCGGCACTAAACACCTGGATGCCGTTCGCGTGATTGCCGTAGCCGTCCAGACTTTGGGGCGCTATCACCTGTACCAGTGCGGACGTGTCGCGTTTCCAATTACTGATCCAAACCGTGCAGGTCCTGCTCGGCAGTTCGGAAACCGTGACGGCCAATGGATTGGGATCGCATACGATCGACGCCTGCAACTGCGGACGATTAACGATTTCACCGCCATTGCCCCCAGCTTCACCACCGGACACCACTGTCAGTTGGAGCGGCCACTGCAGTCCGCGCCCGTGCAGAACCGTAATGCTGTCCGGGACATTGTTGCCACTCGGAGCGCTGGAAAGGGTTGCCTTGAAATATCCACCACCGAATCCGGGAGGCGCTGTGTAGTTTCCCTCCACTTCGGTGCCTCGCAATGTGCCCGAGTAGACAAACGTACCCTTGGTGAGAACATTCACGTCGATCGTCACTGACCCGCGATCGCGAAACGTCACAGTCGCGTTCGCCTCGAAGTTCTGGACATCAGTTCCGCGATACTGAGACTTAACGTCCGCCAGTGCGTTGGTGCCTACAGACAGTGCGAACAGTGCGAACAAAATGATGCGCTGCACGAACGTCGCTATACGAAATGACATCATGGTGGCTCCTCCTTCTGTTAGGAACAAGATTATGGCCAGGAAATATGACCGTCTTGAAAAAACGGGGTCGAGAATAAATAGGTAGAGTGGAGAGCAGGTTCCTGCATTCTTTAAGTAAGCCATAGCCAGCCCCTCCATACGCAGTGATTCCGTAGTCCATCATTAGTAGGCACCTGTGACGACCGATGCGCCCCGATCTTGTAAGTCTTGGTAGGTCATTGTTCCCGCATATTCTTCCGGACGACTACTCAACACCTTAGAAACTGCTCCCGGTAGTTTGAACCCACCGTTGATACACTCTGAATGAGGGCACCGAACATCAAAAAAACGCTTTGCCCTCGGGGCCGAAATGTAGTTGACTCGGCTCTGAATTCCCTCCCAGTCCGGATTCAATACATATCGACGACGACGCTACCGAGAAAAAGTTGTCCTTCATAAGCAATGCCCTATCGTACGCTTTCCAGTAGGCCTCTTTCTGTTGTTCGTAAATATCAAGTTTCCTCGATTTCTTCTTTTTCATATTGCTCTTATCCTATGCATAACAAATTATTGAATAGTTTCCTTTCAATATCAGGAAGTTCCGGGATTGTCAACATCAAATTAAAAATTTAATTGACAAAGCTATCTGATATTATTATTTTAATTAAGTTGTTCAATATCTAATTTGTATTCTTAAGAGGTTAGCCGTTCAATACCGATACTGCCTGTTCCTGTTCCCATTCTGATGAGGTTTGAGGCCATTCTCGAAAAACGAGTCATTGCGCCGATACAGCGGGCGGACTATAAAAAGTGGCTTAGATATTTTCTGGATTTCTGCACCAAATATCCTGTCCCCGAAGCCCGACCTGACCAGGTACGTTTATTCATCGACAAGTTACGAGAAAAGAAACAGACCCCGGTCCAACAAAAGCAGGCAGCCCATGCCGTTTCCCTTTATTTTGAAATTCAACGTAAAGGCGAAACCCCGGTTGCGAATTCCAATACCGACAGAGCAACGTCTTTAATCCCGAAACCTCAGCAAGTCCGGGAGAGATCTCTCTCTTTTCCCC
>JACRBX010000136.1 GCA_016219225.1 Deltaproteobacteria bacterium | reverse complement strand
TTATTTTCGTACTAAAGGACAAAACCGATGAAAAAGGTGGCCTTTTTAATCAAAGATCAGGAAGAAGACTGGGAAGGGTTACGCTCCACCCTCGGGTTGGCCGTCGAGAACAACTCGGTGTATCTCTTTGTCCTGGATCATGAAGTGGAAATGACCGAACCCTATCGTGAAAACCTGGATTGGGTCTTGGATATGGAGGGAGAACTCTTTTCCAATGTCCCGGCCAATGTGGAGAAACATGGATTTCAGCCCATTACCTATGAAGAATTAGGGGAAAAACTAAAAGAAATGGATTTCATTGTTCCATTTTAGGGCAATAGGCTATAGGCTATAGGCAAACAAAGAGCCGAAAAAAAGCTAACCTATAGCCCCTTGCCCATTGCCTATAGCCCCTTTACTTCCATGAGGGAATTATGACACTGTTACACATCTATCGTTCCAAACCCACCGAAGAGATCCTTAAGCTGGTGAAAATCCTTTCTGAGGGAAATGATGCCGATACCTTTTCCCTTTTTGAAGGGGAGGTGAATTATGCCCAACTGGTGGACCTTATCTTTTCGCACGATAAGGTTGTTAGCTGGTGGTAAAAAAATACTGACACGGGTTAAAAAAATGATAAGAATCGTCTTGATTCTTGTTCTGTTAACCGGAATTGGGCTTGACAGCTCTTTTGCCCAGCAATCTACAACAGGGCAAAATTACAAGGTTAATCCTGAGCTTTGTGCCCTGATGCTTCGCAAAGGGCAAGAATCTTTTTCCCGGGCCCGGTACATTGAGGCCAAGGAGCTGTTCCGTAAAGCTATAGTAGCCGACCCAGGCTCCCAAAAGGCCTGGTCCTATTACGATTTAGCTCAGATGTATTCGGTAGCCGAACAATTCAAGAATCACGGCCGTATCGTCCAATCTACGGCTCCAATCCCGGAACAGATCACGGAAATGGTTCAACCACAGACTTCAGTCGTAGCACCCTCACCGCTGCCTTCCAAGGAAAGGGGGAAATTGCCGTAAGAAAGGTTCAATCAAGGTTACGGAATTTGCAGGCCGTAATTTCTGGTCTTACAGGCAATCTTACTTCACTCAGTATCCCTTCTTCCGTTCATGCTTCATTTTATTTATTTTTCTTCTTGACAACGGACTATCGGTAAACTATATTACTATATAGTTATAAGGAATTCTTAAACACAAAAACCTGTTTGACTTTTATGGGGGAAAAGATGAAAAACACTATTTCCTGTGAGTGTATTCAACCAACTGAAGCCAAATTAGATCAGATAAGCCTGAGAAAAAAACTGCTTATCCTGCCCGTGGCCTTTATAGCCTGGTGGGTTTTATACCATCAATTGCCAAAGGTGGCCGGGTGGTTGACTTATCAACTGTTCAGGATTGGCCAGGGTACCCATGTGGGGGAGGCTGTCGCTTTTTTCCTCTATGATGTCCCCAAAGTCCTAATGCTTCTTATCCTGGTGGTTTTTGGAGTGGGAATGCTGCGTTCTTTTTTTACTCCGGAAAAAACCAGGGCTATCCTGGCCGGAAAAAAAGAATCGGTGGGGAATGTGATGGCCGCAGGGCTGGGGATTGCCACCCCTTTTTGCACCTGTTCGGCCATACCGCTCTTTATCGGCTTTGTCGAGGCCGGGGTCCCTTTGGGGGTAACCCTCTCATTTTTAATTTCCGCTCCTATGGTCAATGAAATCGCCCTGGTCCTCCTGTTCGGTCTTTTCGGCTGGCAGGTGGCCGCCCTTTATCTGACCACCGGACTGCTGATCGCCATGGTCAGCGGTTGGGTGATCGGCCGGTTGCGCATGGAAAACCATATCGAAGATTGGGTTCGGGAGATCAGGACCAATGGGACCCCCCTGGTTATGGAAACCATGAACTGGTCAGGCCGGATCGATTATGCCTGGCAGGCCGTTAAGGATATAGTAGGCAAGGTCTGGTTGTATGTAATTGCCGGTATCGCCGTGGGAGCGGCCATTCATGGTTACGTGCCGGTAGGCTTCATGGCCTCTGTCATGGGTAAAGAAGCCTGGTGGTCGGTCCCCCTGGCCGTCATGCTCGGCGTTCCCATGTATTCCAATGCCGCCGGGATCATCCCTGTGGTTCAGGCCCTTCTCGAAAAGGGGGCGGCCCTGGGCACGGTGCTGGCCTTTATGATGGCCGTCATCGGCCTGTCTTTGCCGGAAACGATTATCTTAAGAAAGGTCTTGAAAGCCAGGCTCATTGCGGTCTTTGTCGGGGTGGTGGCCACGGGCATACTTTTGGTCGGTTTTCTCTTTAACGCCCTTCTGTGAAGTTTTTACTTGACTTTAAGGGGAAACATTATAACTATATAGTCCATTATGCAAAAATTAAAAAAATTAAACCCTAAAATATATGAAGGCCAGGCCTCGATTCTCAAGGCCCTGGGGCAGCCTACCCGTTTGCAAATCCTTGAATTGCTAAAGGAAGGCGAACGTTGCGTCTGTGAAATTTTTCCCGCCATTTCTCAGGAACAGGCGAATGTCTCCAAACATCTGTCGATCTTGAAGCAGGCCGGTATCCTGGAATCCCGGAAAGACGGTTTACGCATCCTTTACCGGATCAAGACTCCTGAAATCCTGGACCTGCTGAGCGGGGTCTCCAGACTCTTGAAGACCCAGGCACGGGAACAGCATCATTTAATGACCCAAATATAAAAATTTTTCCGACTTAAATTACTATTTACTCATATAGTCAACAAGTATTAAAAAATGGACCCTCATCATAACCATAATCATAACGATGAAACTTCTTGGGCTAAACGCCTGTTCATCACCATGATCATGAACCTGCTGATCCCGGCCGTTCAGATTATTGCCGGGATTATAGCAGGCAGCATGGCCCTGGTCAGCGATGCCCTGCATAACCTGATGGATTTCGCCTCCATTCTGATCAGTTATGTGGCCTTAAAAATCGGGAAACGGGGGCCTACCCTTTCCCTGACCTTTGGCTACCGGCGGGTGGAGGTCATGGCCGCGGTCTTCAATGTAGCCCTTCTCTTCGGGGCCGCTCTTTATATTGCCGTTGAAGGCTGGATTCGTTTGAACAATCCAACGGTCATCCAGGGGAATATAGTCATCTGGGCGGCCCTCCTGGGTTTTATCGCCAATGGGATCTCTACCTGGATGCTCCATGCCGGGGCCGAAGAGAACCTTAATATGCGCGGGGCTTTCCTCCACATGTTGACCGATGCCCTGACCTCCCTGGGGGTGGCCGTCTTAGGGCTAATCTGGCTGTTTCGACCCTGGTATTGGCTGGACCCCATCGTCTCCTGGATTATTGTGGTCCTGATTCTTTACAACGGCTGGGGAATATTAAAAGAAGCCATGCTCATTTTAATGAATGCCACGCCACCTGGCATCGATTTAAAGATCATCCAACAGGAAGTTGAGGCATTGGAGGGTATCGAAAGTCTTCATCACCTTCATGTCTGGAATCCCTCTTCCGGGATCATCGCCCTGGCAGCCCATGTCATTGTACCGGATCAGATGCTCTGCCAGGTCGACGAATTAGCCAAAAAAGTAAGGGTCTTGCTCCTGAACAAATTCAACATCGACCATCCTATTCTCCAGTTTGAAAGCAAGTCCTACGAACCCAAGGATTTGTTATGTACGATATGCAAGGATAACCATTCTTCAGAAAAGAGTGCTGAGTAAGGAGGCATTATTATGGAAATCAAAGTATTAGGACCGGGATGCCCCAGATGCGGGCAAACCGAGCCTGATTGATTTCGGGGCTACCGGTTGCGGGCCGTGCGATATGATCCAATTTTTCTTCGTAAGTTCCGCTAAAACCGGAGGGATCGGCAAAGCTCCAATGGAGTCTGGTCGTGATCCCGGGAAAGAAGGGACATTGCTCGGCGCTGGTCTCATCGCAGACCGTTATCACATGATTATATAATCTCCCTGCCCTGATAAACCGGTTTTTCTTTTTCCCCGGCAATAATTTCAACAATGGACAGACTGCCTCATCCGGATTGATGGTCCTTTCTAACCCATAGAAATTACACTTTTCTTGACAGCAAAGCCGATTTCTGATATATTTTTATTCTTTAGCTCTGTATCTATTTTTGGTTAGGTATTATGATGGATTTGATTCTGGATCGTTTCTTAAATTTTCTGGTGGTTGAAAAAGGGCTTTCTCCAAATACTCTGGAGGCTTACAGCCGTGATTTAATCCAATACTTTCATTTTTTGAAATCCAAAGACATTACCGACCTTTCCCAGACCCATTCCGGGACCCTTTACGAATACTTAGGGACTTTGCGGTCTCGAAAGTTATCCGGCCGCACCCAGGCCCGGATCCTTTCGGCCCTCAAATCGTTTTATCGATTTCTCCAGGAAGAAGCCTTGCGCAAAGACAATCCGGCCCTGCCCTTGCAAGGACCCAAACCCAAAAGAACCTTGCCAAAGACCCTTTCGGAGATGGAAGTGGAGACCCTGCTCCATCAACCCAAGGCCGATTCGCCTCGAGGGCTTAGAGATGGGGCCATGCTGGAGGTCCTCTATGCCACCGGTTTACGGGTCTCCGAATTAATCGCCTTGACCCTTGACCAGTTGGAGTTGGAGGCCCACCTTATCCGCACCATGGGTAAGGGTTCCAAAGAACGACTGGTCCCCATCGGAAAGACCGCATCCGGCAGCCTGATGGAATACTTGCAAAAAGGACGTAACCTCCTGCTCAAAGATCACCTTACCCCCTGGGTCTTTGTCAACAACCGGGGAGGTCGCTTATCGAGACAGGGTTTCTGGAAGATCCTTCGCCAATACGGCCGACAGGCCGGGATCACCAAGACGATCTCCCCCCATACCCTGAGGCATACCTTTGCCACCCATCTTCTGGAAGGCGGAGCTGATCTCCGTTCCATTCAAACCATGTTGGGCCATGCCGATATTTCAACCACCCAGATCTACACTCTGGTAACCACCGAACACCTCCGAGAAGTCTATCGGAGATATCATCCCCGAGCTTGATTGGTTAATGAATTCCTCTCCCGCAGGCACCTATTCCGAGACCCCGGAAGAGAAAGGTATCGAGGTCATCACCACTCATCTCAATACCGACTTTGACGGCCTGGCATCCATGATGGCGGCCAAAAAGCTTTATCCAGAGGCCTGGCTGGTCTTCCCCGGTTCTCAAGAACAAAACCTGCGTAATTTCTTCCTGCAATCGACGGTCTATCTGTATAATTTTACCAAAATCAAACAAGTACCCCTGGAACGGATCAAGCGATTGATCCTGGTGGACACCCGGCAAAGCGACCGCATCGGCCGGTTTGCCGAAATCCTGAATCGAGCTGATCTGGATATCCATATATACGATCATCACCCTTCGGCTGAAAACGATATCAAAGGCAGTCAGGAGATTATCCGGCCGGTGGGGGCCACTACCACCCTGATGACCCAAATCCTCCAAGGTAAGAATATCTCCCTGACATCGGACGAGGCCACTGTAATGGCCCTGGGCATTTACGAGGATACCGGCTCCTTCACCTTCGCTTCCACCACCCCGGAGGATTTTCAGGCCGCAGCCTACCTTCTTCAGCAAGGGGCCAATCTGAATTTGATTTCCGATATGCTGACCCGTGAATTGACCGTCGAACAGGTTTCTTTGTTGAATCAACTTCTGGAATCGGCCACCCGGCAGAGAATCAACAACGTTGAGATCGTCACTGCCAAGGCCTCCATCGATACCTATGTCGGTGACTTCGCTGTCCTGGTCCACAAAATGATGGAGATGGAAAACCTCAACTGTCTTTTTGCCCTGGCCCGGATGGAAGACCGTGTTTATCTGGTCGCCCGAAGCCGGATTCGGGAAATAAATGTCGGGGAGATCCTTTTGGCCTTCGGTGGAGGGGGACATCCCTTTGCGGCCTCGGCCACGATCAAAGATCAGACCCTGGTCCAGGTGGAAGAATCACTCATAGCCCAGCTCAAACGCCGGATCAACCCCCAGCGGAAGGCCCGGGACATGATGACCTTCCCGGTAAAATCGGTTCCACCTGATGAGACCATCGAACATGCCAATGAACTTTTGACCCGTTATAACATCAATGTCCTGTTGGTGATGGCCGGGGATAAACTTTTGGGGTTGATTACCAGACAGGTGATCGAAAAGGCCATCTTTCATGGACTGAAGGAGTTGGCCGTCCGGGAATATATGACTACTGAATTTTCGACCGTCGAACCGGAGGCCTCTCTTTTTCAAATCCAGGAATTCATTATCGAGAACAAACAGAGGATCCTGCCGGTAGTCGAGCAAGGAAAGGTCGTGGGGGTCATAACCCGCACCGATTTGCTTAATATCCTGGTCAGCGGCCCTTCCATGACCGAATATCTTTACGATTCCCGCAAAGCCCCCCATTTCGTCCGGAAGAAAAACATCGCCTACTTGATGGAAGAAAGGCTCCCCAAACGGATTATTGATTTGCTTAAATCCTTCGGCGAGGTGGCCGATAGTCTCGGTTATAATGCTTACACCATTGGGGGTTTTATCCGGGACCTCATTTTAAAATTTGACAACCTGGATATCGATATCGTCATCGAAGGGGACGGAATCAAATTCGCTCAGGAGTATGCCAAGAGATATCCGGCTCGTATCCGTTACCATGCCAAATTCAAAACAGCGGTCCTCATCTTTCCTGACGGCTTTAAGGTGGATGTGGCCACGGCCCGGTCGGAGTATTACGAATCTCCGGCGGCCCTGCCGATCGTTGAACTCAGTTCCATAAAAATGGACCTTTACCGCCGCGATTTTACCATCAATACCCTGGCCGTTAAACTGAACCCCCGTCATTACGGTATACTGATTGACTTTTTCGGGGCCCAAAAAGACCTGAAAGAAAGGGCCATCCGGGTCCTGCACAACTTAAGCTTTGTCGAAGACCCTACCCGGGCCTTCCGGGCCGTTCGCTTTGAACAACGCTTTGGATTTAAAATAGGAAAATTGACCGCCAATCTGATCGAAAATGCCATCCGCATCGGCGGCATCGAAAAACTGGCCCCTAAAAGGGTTATCACCGAATTGCAATTGATTTTAAACGAAGAAGACCCTCTGCCTGTTATCAAAAGGCTGGTAGATCTAAAACTCCTGCAGGCCGTCCAGCCGGAATTGATCCTCACTCAAAAAGTGGAACTCCTTTTTGGAGAAATTCGAACCGTTCTGGCTTGGTTTGACCTCCTTTATCTTAACGAGCCCTATGAAAAATGGCTGGTTTATTTCCTGGCCCTGACCCAGCCGGTAACCCAATTCACGGAATTGCGTCAACGTCTGGGTTTATCCAAAAAAGCATTTGAAATCATTATGCTCTGTCGAGGGGAAGGGGAAAAGGTCCTGATGACCCTTCAAAAGAACCCCAAATTATCCCGCAGTGAAATGTATAAACTCTTATCGTCCCTCCCTAACGAGGTTTTACTTTTCTTAATGGCCAAGACCAACCAGGAAGCCAGCCGGAAAGCCATTTCTCTTTATTTTACCCAATTGAAATCCATCCAGATTTCCGTCGGGGGGGAAGACTTGAAAAACCTTGGAATAGCTCCAGGTCCTCGTTATAAAACAATCCTGAATGATCTTTTAGAAGCTCGACTCAATGGAAAAGTATTGACCCATGAGGATGAAATAGCCTATGTTATAAAACATTTTAAGGATAGAGTAATAAAAACACAGGCGACCAATTTTTAAACCAACACGGGAAAGAATCTATAAAAATGAGTTCATTTATCCAACAAATCAGCATCATGGCCCTGCCCCTTCTTTTGGGGGTCATTTTGCATGAGGTGGCCCATGGCTGGGTAGCCAATAAATTGGGTGATCCCACGGCCCGGTTATCCGGACGTTTGACCCTCAATCCCATGGCCCATATCGACCCTTTCGGTTCTATCCTGATCCCCGGGATCCTGATTTTATCCCATGCCCCGTTTCTTTTCGGATATGCCAAACCGGTCCCGGTCAACTTTCATAATCTCAGGAATCCCAAAAAGGACATGGTTTGGGTGGCCCTGGCCGGGGCCGTGACCAATCTGCTCCTGGCTCTGGTCTTTTCTTTGGTTCATCGGGTTTTAATGGCCGCCACCCCCCTTTGGGAATGGCCCTTATTGAGTCTTTTGCTCCAGCCTTTGATCCTGATGCTGCGCTACGGCGTGGTGATCAACGTGGCCCTGGCCATATTCAATCTCATCCCCATCCCGCCTTTAGACGGCGGCCGGGTTATGGTCGGCTTGCTTCCCGTAAAGGCCGCCTATACCTATAGTAAACTGGAGCCCTTTGGATTTCTGATCGTTATTGGACTCTTAGTAACCCATATCCTGGATTGGCTCATCTCCCCGCTGATTTATTTTTTTATTCAGTTGTTATTAGGGGCCTCGATGTATATTTAACTCGAATATAGAAAAATTCAGGCTATAGGCACGAGGCTATAGGCTATAGGAAAAGAAAAATTCGGAAAATCTTTTAACCTATTGCCCTTCGCCCATAGCCCATAGCCACTAATAAATATTTTCATGATTCGTGGTGCCCCCCCGTGGCATGAGGGTTTAGTACTATAGCAAAAGCAAAACAAGGAGGACGGTTTTTTTAATGGAACGTAAACGGATTTTGAGCGGAATGCGCCCTACCGGAAAATTACACCTGGGAAATCTGCACGGGGCTTTGATGAATTGGAAAGAACTCCAAAAAGAGTATCAATGTATTTTCTTTATTGCCGACTGGCATGCCCTGACCACCGAATATAAGGCGCCCCAGGCCATTCATGAATATATCCTGGATATGGTCATTGATTGGATCAGCGTCGGGCTGGATCCCGAGGTCAGCACTTTTTTTCTGCAATCGACCATCAAAGAACATGCCGAGCTTCATTTGATCCTGTCCATGCTTACCCCCCTGAGTTGGCTGGAACGAAATCCGACCTATAAGGAACAGCAGCAGGAATTGGAAAGCAAGGAAATCGGCACCTACGGCTTTTTAGGGTACCCGGTCCTGCAGGCCGCCGATATCATGATGTACAAGGCCCATGCCGTTCCGGTCGGCATCGATCAGGCCCCGCATGTCGAACTGACGCGGGAGATTGCCCGGAGGTTTAACTTTCTCTATGAGGAAATTTTTCCGGTGCCGGATCTCCTGTTGACCGAAACCCCAAAATTATTGGGCCTGGACGGCCGGAAGATGAGCAAAAGCTATGATAATGCCGTCTTTCTCTCCGATTCCCTGGAAGAGATTCGCCGTAAGATATCCCAGATGATTACCGATCCCCAGCGGGCCAGACGTACGGACCCCGGCAGCCCGGAGGTCTGTAACCTCTTTCCTCTTCATAAGATCTATTCTCCCGAAGAGCGGATCGAGGAGATCGAACGGGAATGCCCAAAGGCCGGGATCGGTTGTGTCGATTGTAAAAAATGGCTGATCGATCAGGTTCTGGAAGCCATGAAACCGATCAAAGAGAAGAGGGACTATTTAACGGAGAACATCCAGGAAGTCCGATCCATCCTGGAAGCGGGCAATGATCGGGCCCGGGCCTTCGCCCAAAAGACTATGGAAGAGGTCAGGCAAGCTATTGGATTTTAGATTGCGGATTGCGGGATTTGTTGCCAGTTTCGAGTCATGCATTACCCGTCACCCGTCACTCGTCACTCGTGGTTCAAATGGATTACAACGTTAAACTCGACATCTTTGAAGGACCTTTGGATCTTCTGGTCCATTTGATCCGGAAAAACGAAATGGATATCTATGATATCCCTATTGCCGTTATCACCGCCCAGTATCTGGAATACCTGGACCTGATGAAGGATCTGAATATCAATATTGCCGGCAATTTCCTGGTCATGGCCGCCACCCTGATCCATATCAAATCCAAGATGTTACTGCCCCGACCTCCGGATGATGAGGAAGAAGAAGATCCCCGAATGGAATTGGCCCGGCCATTGATGGAATATCTTCAGCTCAAAGAAGCGGCAGAACAACTCGGCCAACGTCCGGTTTTGTATCGGGATGTTTTTACCCGCGATTTTTTAGCAAAAGAAATGGAAGGGAAAGAAGAGGGGATGATCCGGGTGGGTCTTTTTGAATTGATTGCCGCCGTGCGGAAAATGCTTCTGGAGAAAAAAGAGGAGGCCTTCGCCCATTTACCCAGTCCCTTGATTCCCATCGAAAACAAGATGGAAGAAATATTGGACCAGTTAAAACAAATGGGGCGACTCCTCCTGGAAGAGTTATTGCCCGCCCATTTTGGCCGGGCTGAAATCATCGTCGTCTTTCTGGCCTTGCTGGAATTGGCCAAGCTTCACAAAATCATCATGTATCAGGAAATCCATGAAGGGAACCTTCTTGTTTATGACTTTCTTCCTCCGGCCACGGTCTCTTAACGGTACACTATGAACGAACTCAAATCCCTGCTCGAAGCCCTGATTTTTGTCTCGCCTACTCCCCTGGGTCTTAAAAAGATCCTGGAAGTCATCGGGGACGGCTATCC
>JACRBX010000135.1 GCA_016219225.1 Deltaproteobacteria bacterium | reverse complement strand
TGGACCTGAAACAACACCCGCTTTACGAAGAAGTGGATATGGCTTTTTTGAAGACCCATTATTACGGCGGGATAAAAAAATATCAATGGCTGGCCAGGCCCTTGTCACTTCATGGGACTATCTTAACGGGCAGGGGAGAAAAAATTAATATCGCTATCGGCGAAAGGGAGGGAGACCCGGTTTTTACCGTGGCCGACCTGTTGCCGCATTTGGCCCGAAAGGTCCAGATGGAAAAAAAGCTCTCCGAGGCCATTGAAGGCGAAAAGCTCAATATCCTGATCGGGAGCATCCCCCTGGGTCCTGAAGAGACCAAGGAACGGTTTAAACTGGCGGTCCTGGACTATCTTCACGATCAATACGGGTTGGTAGAAGAAGACCTGGTCAGTGCCGAGCTGGAGCTGGTCCCGGCTGAATCGGCACGGGATGTGGGGCTGGACCGGGGGATTGTCGGGGCCTATGGCCAGGACGATCGGGCCTGTGTTTTCAGCAGCCTCCAGGCGGCTCTGGAAATCGAAAAACCGGACCGCACCGTGGTGGTCTTGTTTTTTGATAAAGAGGAGATCGGCAGCGAAGGCAACACCAGCGCCCGGGCCCAGATCCTGAAAACATTTTTATCATATCTCTTTCCCCTCAAGGGGGAAACCTTCACGTATAAGGCCCTCAAAGAAACCTTGGCCGCCTCCCGGGCTATTTCGGCCGATGTGGCCGGGGCCTTGGATCCGGATTACCAGGAAGTTCATGAAAAACGGAATGCCCCTCGCTTGGGCGGGGGCCTTTGTCTGACCAAATTTACCGGTTCCGGCGGAAAATACGGCTCCAGCGATGCCCATGCCGAATATCTTTACTGGATCCGGGAATGTTTCAATAAGAATGGGATCGTTTGGCAAACCGGGGAGCTGGGCAAGGTGGATGAAGGGGGCGGGGGCACGATCGCCAAATTTTTGGCCGCCCTGGGTCTGGAGATTGTCGATTGCGGAACCCCGGTCCTTTCCATGCATTCTCCGTTTGAACTGGTCAGCAAGGCCGATCTTTATATGACCTACAAAGGGTATAAAGCCTTTCTCCTGGCCTCCTGATTCTATCTAATTCTTATCCGGAAACTCAAAATTACCGGATGAAGCTTTCAGCCTTCAGCAAACCCATTATATTAAAGAATTTTGCTGAACGCTGAACGCCAAAAAGGGTTTTCCTGCCCTCTCCTGATAATACAGTCTTTCTCCCTCAAAAATACAGTATTCACCCTATTTCCCGCCTTATCCTTTTAATTTATATTATAGGATAAAAAATGTCTTATTTGTCCTATATAAAAAAATGCGTCTGACCAAAGCCGGAGAATATGCAGTGCGTTGCATTTTGTACCTTTCTTCAAAAAAGGAAGGGGGCATTGTCGGCCGTCGGGACATTGCCCGGGAGATGGATATACCGGATCAGTTCCTGGGAAAGATCGCCCAACAACTATCCCGGGCCGGGTTGATCGAAATTATCCAGGGGGCCAGAGGCGGTTATCGGCTCCGGGTACCCCCATCAAAGATCAGCCTCCTTTGGGTCGTAGAAGCGGTTATCGGGGAGATATTTCTCAACGACTGCCTGATGGGATCGAAATCCTGCTTCCGCAGTAAGACCTGCTCGGTAAATAAAGTTTGGGAAAAGGCCAGAGGGCAACTCAGGAACACCCTCCGGCAAGCCACCTTTAACCGATTATTAAAAGAAGAAAGTTGCCTGCTTCCCATGATCAATCCCAAAAAGGAATGAGTCCCTTGAAATCTTGGCTTTCAAGGGCTCATCAAGAATAGAGAAAGGAGGGTTTATGGATGCTTTAATGCTTTCCCGATTGCAGTTTGCAGCGGCCACCATTTTTCATTTTTTATTTGTACCCCTTACCCTCGGTCTGTCCATCATGATCGCCATCATGGAGACCCGCTACGTCAAGACCCAGGATGCAGTGTATCTGAAAATGACCAAATTCTGGGGGAAACTTTTTTTGATCAATTTTGCCTTGGGGATCGTAACCGGTATCACCCTGGAGTTCCAGTTCGGGACCAACTGGTCCCGCTATTCGGCCTTTGTGGGGGACATTTTCGGGTCCCTTCTGGCTATAGAAGCCACAGCCGCCTTCTTCCTGGAATCCACCTTTATCGGGGTCTGGATCTTTGGCTGGAAAAAACTTTCCCCCAAGGCCCATGCCACGGTCATGTGGTTGGTGGCCGGGGCCTCCACCCTGTCGGCCCTTTGGATTCTGACGGCCAACGCCTGGATGCAACACCCTGTCGGTTATACCTTGAGGAATGGGCGGGCCGAATTGGAAAGCTTTTCAGCGGTCCTCTTTCAGAAATTCGCTATCCTGGAGATCCTGCACACCCTCAGCGCCGCCTATATTCTGAGTGCCTTTTTTGTTATGGGCATCAGCGCCTATCATCTGATCAAAAAGCAGCACCTCGACTTTTTCACCCGATCCTTTCGAATTGCCCTGGGTTTCGGTTTGATCTTTTCCCTTTTCGAATTTGCCGAAGGCCACCTGCATGGTTCCGACCTGGCGGATAAACAGCCCGCTAAACTGGCCGCCATGGAGGCCCATTGGGAAACCAAGACCAATGCCCCGATCTATCATTTTGCCCTGCCCGACGAAGCCAATGAAAAAAATGCCATTGAGATTTTACCCCTGCCGGGCGTGCTCAGTCTTCTGGCCAAACACTCCCCTTCGGCTGAGGTGACGGGACTCAAGGCTATCCCTCGGAATGAAAGACCGCCGGTATTGATCAACTTTTTGTCCTTCAAGATCATGGTCGCATTAGGTCTCTATTTTATCTTAATGACCCTTATCGGCTGGTTTAAACGAAACCGCCTTCCGGAAAGTCCCGGCTACCTGAAACTGATGCTCTATTCCATCCCTTTGCCCTACCTGGCCTGTGAATTGGGCTGGATTTTGGCCGAAGTAGGGCGCCAGCCCTGGATCGTCTACGGCCTGATGAAAACCTCCGATGCCTATTCCCCTGTAGCCCAGTCACAGGTCTTGACCAGTTTGATTGCTTTTATTTTGATATACGGGCTTTTGGGGGCCATCGGCTATTATCTTATTTTTCAACAGGCAAGAAAAGGGCCGGAACCGGTCGTATAAAGGGTTCAGGATCGGACCATCTGGCCGGAGTTTTTGTCTTAAGAAAGGAGGAGGAATATGATGCTGCAGGATATATGGTTTTTTTTATGGGGGCTCTTGTGGGCCGTCTATTTTATAACCGACGGTTTTGATCTGGGGATAGGCGTCTTACTGCCATTTCTTGGGAAGGATGAGGATCAAAAGAGGACCATGCAAGCCGCAATGGGTCCCTTATGGGATGGTAATGAAGTCTGGCTTTTAACCGCCGGCGGGGTTACCTTTGCGGCTTTCCCTATGGTTTATGCGGTCATGTTCAGTTCCCTCTATTCCGCTTTGATGCTCATCCTTTTTGCCCTGATCCTTCGGGGGGTATCCTTGGAATTCCGGAGCAAACTGGAAAGTCCCGGCTGGCGCCGACTCTGGGATACCTGCCTGTTTCTGGGAAGTCTGTTGCCGGCCATCCTCTTCGGCGCTGCTTTTGCCAATATATTTCGAGGCATTCCTTTCGACCAAAATGGCGTCTATCAGGGAAACCTCTTTACCTTGCTCAACCCTTACGGCCTATTGGGCGGGATCCTTTTTCTTCTTCTCTTTCTGGTCCACGGCACCGCCTGGCTGGCCATCAAGAGCAGTGGGGAATTTCAGGAAAAAGCCTATACGGCCGGGAAAAAATTATGGCCCTTTCTCTTGATCGCGGCCGTTCTCTTTTTGGGTGCCACCTATTTCTCAACCACCCTTTATCAAAATTATTTCAAAAATCCCGTTCTCTTTCTGGTCATCCTGATAACCGTCCTGGCCCTGCTGGGAACCAGGATTTTTCTGGGTTCCCAAAGTCCCTGGAAGGCCTGGTTTTCATCGGCTTTGACCATCATAGGAGCTACCTTTTTTGGAGTCATTGGGCTCTACCCGAAAATGTTTCCCTCCAGTCTGAATCCGGCCAATAATTTAACGGCCCATAACGCTTCATCCAGTCCTTTGACTTTAAAAATCATGCTGATCGTGGCCCTGATTTTTGTCCCCATAGTCCTGATCTATCAAATCTGGACTTATGTGTTGTTTAAAGGGAAAATTACCGAGGAGGATTTAACTTATGAAGATACCTATTAAATTAATGATAGATACTGGATGCTGGATTTTATCAAGTATGATGGTTTCGTAATAACTCGTCATTCCCGCGCAGGCGGGAATCCAGGCCAGACCTAACTAATTTAAAACACTGGATTCCAGTTTTCACGGGAATGACGTAAATCGACGTTTTTTGAATTTTTACGAACGCATCAAGTATCGGTTGTTTGTTTTTATCCAAAACCCAGTATCGGTAGTCAATCAATGGAAGGCGTAATAAAATAGGTCAGGCATCTTGCCTGACCCTAAAAGTAAGAAAAACAAAAAGGAGGAGTTAAAATGAGTGAATTAGTCATTGAAAACCAAATCGGCGTAGCCAAAGGAACGGAACTCGAAAAAGAGGTCATGGATAATTTTCGGGGGGAAACCGCCGAGGTCGGCCTTTACTTAGCCATGGCCAGACAGGCCGAACGGGAAGGCTATCCTGAAGTGGCCAGGGCCCTTAAGGATTTCGCCTGGGAAGAGGCCAATCATGCCGCCCAGTTTGCTGAATTAAACGGGCTCATCTCCACCAGCACCAAAGAAAATGTTGAAAGAATGCTGAAAGGTGAGCAGATGGCCAACAAGGGGAAAAGGGCGGCCGCCCTGAAATCGAAAGAGTGCAATATCGATGCCTGCCATGATTTTTTTGATGAATCGGCCAGAGATGAGGGGCGTCATGCCAGGGGGTTGGAAGGGCTTCTGAAGCGTTACTTTTCATAGAAGCATGAAAATAGCCCTGCAGGGGCGGGTTTTAAACCCGCTTCTACAGCGCCCCTGCGAAGGTTGGGAAGATTTTCAGATTTCTAAAAAAGTATCCCCAGGCATTCCTGGAGGGAGCCGATGCCGATCAGTTCCATTGAGGGATTCCTGGGGATTTGTTCAAAATTGTTTTTCGGCAGGAGACAACGGGTGAACCCCAGTTTTTGGGCCTCTTTGACCCGCAGTAAGGATTGGCTGACCGCCCGAATCTCCCCGGTTAACCCCACCTCACCGAAGAGAACCGTTGTTGCGGAAATAGGTCGATCCAGGAAACTGCCGGCCAGGGCGGCAGCGATCCCCAAGTCAACAGCCGGTTCATCAATCCGAATACCGCCGGCCACATTCAAGAAGATATCCTGGTTTAATAGATTCAGCCCGGCCTTTTTTTCCAATACGGCCACCAGGAGGGAAACCCGGTTGGAATCCACCCCCATGGCCGTCCTCCGGGGCACCCCGAAATTGGTCTGACTGACCAGGGCCTGAATTTCGACCAGGATCGGCCGCGACCCTTCCAGACTGGGTACCACTATCGATCCGGGAACATTCAAAGGCCTTTCGGAGAGAAACAGTTGGGAAGGGTCTTTTACCTCTTCCAATCCCGAATCCTTCATTTCAAAGACCCCGATTTCGTTGGTGGAGCCAAAACGGTTCTTGACGGCCCGGAGGATACGAAAGGCATGACCTCTTTCCCCCTCAAAATACAAGACCGTATCGACCATGTGTTCCAGGACCCTGGGACCGGCGATGACCCCTTCCTTGGTGACATGGCCGATCAGGAATAGGGCAGTATTCGATTTTTTCGCCCAGATCATTAATCTTCCGGCCACTTCCCGGACCTGAGAGACACTGCCCGGGGCAGAACTCAAATCCCCTGAATAAATGGTCTGAATGGAATCTATGGCTACAAATCGGGGCTGGAAGTCTTTAAGGATCTTAATGATGGTATCCAGGGAGGTCTCGGAGACGACCAGGACCAAACTTTGACCGGCCCCCAACCTTTCCCCGCGCATCTTGATCTGTTGGACCGATTCTTCTCCGGATATATACAGTGATTTGTGCCCCAGGTTGGCCATCCGGTCTAAAACCTGAAGGATCAGGGTGGATTTTCCTATACCCGGATCACCCCCGACCAGAACGGCCGAACCGGGAACCACTCCACCTCCGAGGACCCGGTCTAATTCCTCAATCCCGATCAGATAGCGGTCTTCCCCCTGGTTGGAGACCTCCTTGAGGGGTTGGGGGATGGACTTCCCTCCAGGCCCCTCCCCCCACCCCCGGGCTGACCCTGTTCGCGAGAAGCTTTCTTCCAACAGGCTGTTCCAGGTTCCGCAATCCGGGCAGCGCCCCAGCCACTTAGGACTTTGAAACCCGCAAGACTGGCAGGCGTATATGGTTTTTTCAGTTTTCATAAGGTTTTTACTATAGCAGAAAAATATTGCTTTCGGGAGAGGTTCTTTCAAAAATCTAACCAAAGATATTCGAAATTTCGGTCTATGAGGGTCTTAATTTTTGGGCCCTCTTTCTAACTTGACGACCTGACCGATTTTCACCTATAATACAACGATTCCCGGATTCGTTCTCTATCTCAAGCTTAGAAGAACCGAACCGGGTTAGGATAACCAAATCGTAAACAGGGAGGATTGGATTCATGACTGAAGCGGTAATTATAGAAGCGGTACGAACCCCCATAGGTCGCCATGGTGGCATCTTAAAGGCTGTTCGGCCGGACAACCTGGCGGCTCTGGTACTGGCCGAGGTGGTCAAGCGGGCCAAGGTGGACCCGGCCTTGATCGAGGAAGTCTATCTGGGTTGTGCCAACCAGGCCGGAGAAGACAATCGAAACGTGGCCCGTATGGCCACATTACTGGCCGGCTATCCGGTATCGGTCGGAGCCGTCACCTTTAACCGGCTTTGTGCCTCCGGGCTTTCGGCCATCAATGCGGCGGCCCGGGCCATAAAGGCCGGCGAAGGAGACGTTTATGTGGCCGGCGGCGTGGAAAGCATGACCCGGGCCCCCTATGCCGTGGCCAAGACCAGCCCGGAATGGGCCTTCGGTAATGCCACCATGTGGGACACCACCATCGGCTGGCGTTTCCCCAACCCCAGGATGAAGGAAATGTATGGCATGGATTCCATGGGGGAGACGGCCGAAAACATTTATGACCTCACCAAAACCATTTCCCGTGAAGAGCAAGACCAATTTTCATTGGAGAGTCATCGCCGGGCCGTAGCCGCTATAGAGTCCGGAAAATTCGCCGAAGAAATCGTTCCCGTGCCCATCCCGCAGAAAAAAGGGGACCCCGTTTTGGTCTCACGGGATGAACACCCTCGAGCCGACACGACCCCGGAAGTGATGGCGAAACTACGCCCGGCCTTTCGAACCGGTGGGACCGTGACTGCCGGCAATTCCTCCGGTATTAATGATGGGGCGGCCGCCGTGCTCTTGATGAGTGCCCAAAAGGCCAGGGAATTGGGCTTAAAACCCCTGGCGCGAATCGTGTCTGCGGCCGCAGCCGGCGTAGAGCCCCGGATTATGGGTCTTGGCCCGGTCCCGGCCGTCCGCAAGGCCTTATCCCGGGCCGGGTTGAACCTGGAAGATATCGGCCTGATAGAACTGAATGAGGCCTTTGCCATACAATCTCTGGCCGTTATGAAAGAGCTCGGTTTCCGCCCGGAGATCACCAACGTCAATGGAGGGGCTATTGCCCTGGGGCATCCACTGGGATGCAGCGGGGGCCGCATCGTAACCACTTTGGTGCATGAAATGGGCCGCCGGGCCGCCCAGGAGAAGCGTCCTTATTATGGTTTGGCAACGCTTTGTGTCGGGGTTGGCCAGGGAGAAGCCACCATCGTGGAATGGATCGGGTAGGACCAGGGGATTTTGGAAAAAAATTAAATTGACATTTAATAATAGTTACCTTATATTATAAATTTTAAGTCAGGCGGGCATAGCTCAGTTGGTAGAGTACAAGCTTCCCAAGCTTGGTGTCGCGGGTTCGAATCCCGTTGCCCGCTCCAACGTGGCCCGCTTCAACTTGTTGAAGCCGTAGTTCCCTTTTTGAGGTAGGTTTTGGTCTTTAGAAGGTTTTCTAAGGAAAAGGCCTTAACTTCGAAGAGCGGATAAGTTGATATTTTTCTGAAGATTTTTGCGAAACTGATATCAATTATTTTTCTGCTTAAAGAAGTGGGCCTCGGCCCATTTTTTTTTGGTTTTTTTGATCATGATAACGGCAAATCCATTTGAAATAAACGAGTTATGGGTAATATATCCAAAGTAGAACAGGATAAGGTCGAAGCAATCGTCGAGGCCCTTCTTAAAGCCGAGGGCCTGGAACTGATCGACCTGGAGTTCAGGAAAGAAGGAAGGGGCTGGGTGCTTCGGATTTTTATGGATAAACCAGGGGGCGTGACCCTGGATGACTGCGCGGAAATCAGCCGGCAATTAGGCGATCGGTTGGAGGTCGATGACCTGATCCCTCATGCCTATATCCTGGAAGTATCTTCTCCGGGCTTAGACCGCCCTCTTAAAAAAGAAAAAGATTTTCTTCGCAGTATCGGCAAATTGATTCAGCTTTCAACGAACGCCCCTCTTGAAGGACAAACCTTTTTTAAGGGTATTCTTTTAAGTTACCAGGCGGCCAGTTGTCTGAGTCTGGCCGAACCTAAAAAAATTTGGGAGATCCCGGTAGGTTCTGTTGCCAAGGCCCGGCTGGTTTTTGAAGGTTAAAAATTGAAGGAGTCATAAGGTTATGGGCTTGATTCAGAAAAAAGAAAAAGAGTTGGCCAGTATTCCTCCTTTAGAGTTGAAAAGGGTTATCGATCAGGTCAGCAGGGACAAAGGGATTAACAAGGATGTCCTTATTTCGACTCTGGTGGAAGCCATTGCCTCGGCGGCCAAGAAAAAAATGGGCCTGAAAAAAGAGATCGAGGTCAACTACAATGAAGATTTGGGGGAGATCGAGGTTTTTGAATTCAAGGAGGTCGTGGATAAGGTCAAGGATCCTAATACCCAGATTTCTTTCGAAGAAGGACAAAAACTGGATCCGGAGTGCGAAGTCGGGGATAGCCTGGGAATAAAGATGGAGACCAGTTCTTTCGGCCGGATTGCCGCCCAGTCGGCCAAACAGGTCATTATACAGCGGATGAAAGACGTCGAAAGGGATATCGTCTTTGACGATTTTAAAGATCGAAAAGGGGAAGTGATCAACGGTATCATTCAGCGGTTTGACAAAGGGGCGGCCGTTATCAACCTGGGCCGGGCCGAAGCGATCTTACCGATCCCCGAACAGATCCCCACCGAAACCTACAAACAGGGGGATAGAATACGGGCCTATGTTCTGGAAGTCAAAAAAATCAGCAAAGGTCCTCAGATTATCCTTTCCAGAACCCATCCACAATTTCTGGCCGCCCTTTTTGAAATGGAAGTACCGGAAATTTCTCAAAAAATAGTCCGGATCGTCCATGTCGTCCGGGAACCGGGGAGCCGTTCAAAGATCGCCGTCACCTCCGAGGACAAAGATGTCGATCCGGTCGGGGCCTGTGTGGGAATGAAGGGGAATCGTGTTCAATATGTCGTCCAGGAGCTTAAGGGAGAAAAGATTGATATCATCCCCTGGAATCCGGATCCCGCCAAATTTATCTGTAATGCCCTGGCGCCGGCCGAGATTATTCGCGTCATTATTGATGAGGTAAACCGCTCCATGGAAGTGGTGGTACCGGATGAACAATTGTCCCTGGCGATTGGGAAGAGGGGACAAAATGTCCGTCTGGCTTCTCGTTTGACCGGTTGGAGGATTGATGTCAAGAGTGAATCCAAATATACCAAATCCATGCGGGACGGCTACCAATCCCTGTTGCAGATAACCGGTGTAGGGGAGGCCACGGCCGACTCTCTGTATAAAGGGGGATTTGGATCGGCCAAGGAAGTGGCTGAATCAAACATCGATGAGCTGGTTCAGATCTCGGGCATTACCCCTAAAAAAGCCGAAAAGCTACTGGAAGCCGCCAGCGAATTTCTGAAAATTACACAACCTAAAGAATCTCAGGCTGATAAACAAAAACCCGCGGAAGAAATAATCCCTGAAGAGCCGGGATCCGGGGAAACTTCCCAGAGTGAAGAAGTCCCGGCTGAATGAGCCTCTTAGTCAGACAAAGGACCTGTCGGGTTTGCCGAAGGAAAAAGGACAAAAAAGAATTGCTGAGGATGGTCATTCTCGATAAAAAAATTTTAGAGGTCGATCCCAAACAAATCATGCCTGGGAGAGGATGGTATCTGTGCCGGAGAGAGGCCTGTCTGTCTAACTTAAAGATTTTAAAGAGTCGACATAAGGTCTTTGGCCGTGATATGGAGATCGGCCCTGGATTGCATAACTTTATAACGAATCCGCCAGCAGGGGGGGTACATGGCCAAAGTTAGAGTCTATGATTTAGCTAAAGAACTACAAATGGATAACAAGGTCCTGGTGGATCTTATTCGTGAGATGGGCATGGAAATCAAAAGCCATTCTTCGTCTCTCACGGATGAAGAGATTTCTCTCATTAAAGGCCATTTGAAAGGGACCAAGTCTCTGGTCGTTGAGGAACAACGGATTAAATCGACGGTTATCCGCCGGCGGAAAAAAATTGTTGAAGTCGAACCGGCCCCCGAACCCTTAATAGAAGAACCGGTCCCGGAAGCAAAACCGGAAATGGAAGCCCTTCCGGAAACTCCTCCTCTTACGGAACCCCCGCTTGCGGAGAAGACGGCCCCCGTCCTGGAATCTCTCATCGAGCCGGCCCCGGAGCCCGCTGCCGAAAAAATTGCCGGGAAACAGCCGTTACCGGTCGAAGAAGAAAAAAAGGAAGGAGAAAAGGAGATCGTCCCTAAACCTGTTCTTGCACCAAAACCTTTGCCGGTTAAACCGGTAAGACCTGTTAAAGACCTTCCGGCCAAAGTCATTCGCCGGCCCGAGCCCCCGGCCCGGGTGGTCCGGCCGGCCGAACCGGTTGTTAAAGTGGTTCAACCCCCCAAACCCCCTGTCGTGCCCTTAAAGACCGATGGGAAGAAGGTCGAAAAAGAGGTCGAAAAAGAGAAGCCGGGTCTTAAAAAGAAACCTAAAATTTCCAAGGCCGCATTAGAGGAAGAATTAGCCAAGGCCAAAATTTTCAAAAGGAAACGAGAGGTTTTAGAGCGGGCCGATCTGTATGATGATTCCGGAAAAGAAGCCCGGGCCTACAAGGCCGGTAAAGGTGGGAAAGTACCGGTTAAAAAATATAAGAAAACGGAAATCACCACCCCCAAGGCCATCAAGCGTCGCTTGAGGATTTCTGATGCCATCAATGTGGGGGAACTGGCCAAAAGAATGGGTATTAAATCTGGAGAATTGATCAAGAAAATGATCACATTAGGACTTATGGTCACTTTAAACCAATCCATTGATTATGATGCTGCTGCTCTGGTGGCCGCCGAATTCGGCTACGAAGCGGAAAAAGTTCACTTTGAGGAAGACCAGATACTGAAACTTCATGCCGATCTCCCGGGAGAACTCCTCTCCCGGCCGCCGGTAGTTACCATTATGGGGCATGTGGATCATGGCAAAACCTCTTTATTGGATGTTATTCGAAAAACCAATGTAACGGCCGGAGAGGCCGGTGGAATCACCCAACACATGGGGGCCTACCATGTCCATTTGGACAAGGGGGAGATCGTTTTTCTGGATACCCCGGGCCATGAAGCCTTTACCGCCATGCGGGCTCGCGGGGCCCAGATAACGGATATCGTCATCCTGGTGGTGGCTGCCGATGATGGGATGATGCAGCAAACCAAAGAGGCCATCGACCATTCCCGGGCCGCCGGAGTCCCGATTATCGTGGCTATCAACAAGATCGACAAACCCAATGCCAATCCGGAACGGGTCAAGAGGCAGTTGGCCGATTATGGACTGGTGCCGGAGGATTGGGGTGGAGAAACGATTTTTGCCGAAGTATCGGCCAAAAGCGGGCAAGGGGTTGACAGTCTTCTGGAATTAATCCTATTACAGGCCGAAGTGTTGGAGTTAAAAGCCAATCCCAATAAATTGGCGGTTGGAAGGATTGTGGAGGCCCGGTTGGATAAAGGAAGAGGGCCCATCGCAACCGTCCTTATTCAAGGAGGGGTTTTAAAAACAGGCGATCCCTTTGTTTGCGGGATCCAGTTTGGGAAAGTGCGGGCCATTTATAATGATTGGGGGCAAAAGGAGGATCAGGCCCTGCCTTCAATACCGGTTGAGGTCCATGGTTTCAGCGGCGTTCCCCTGGCCGGGGATGAATTTATTGCTTGTGAAGATGAAAAAACCGCCAAACAGATCGCCTTATCCCGTCTCCAGAAAAAGCGGGAGACCGAACTTTCCAAGACCAGTAAGGTTACCCTGGAAAAGCTCTATGAACAAATCCAGGAGGGGCAGGTAAAAGAACTCAACATTATCCTCAAAGCCGATGTTCAGGGGTCTATTGAAGCCATCAGCGAGGCCCTGCATAAATTGAGTACTCAGGCCATCAAGGTCAACGTTATCCACAGCTCCCCGGGGGCCATCACGGAAACCGATATCCTGCTGGCCTCGGCCTCCAAGGCCATTATTATCGGCTTTAATGTCCGTCCGAATCATAAAGGGCAGGAACTGGCCGAACAGGAACAGGTGGATGTCCGATTTTACGATATTATTTATCAACTGGTTTCAGATGTCAAAGATGCCATGGTGGGTATGCTGGAGCCGGTATTCAAAGAAGTGGTTCACGGCCATGCTGAAATTCGGGACCTCTTTCATGTACCCAAAGTGGGATCCATCGCCGGGAGTTTTGTGGTGGATGGCAAGATAGAAAGGAATGCCAAGGCCCGCCTGTTGCGGGATCATGTGGTTGTTTATGACGGCAAGATAGCTTCTCTAAGAAGAATCAAGGATGACGTTAAAGAGGTGGCGACCGGTTATGAATGCGGGATCAGGCTGGAAGATTATAATGATCTCAAGGTGGGGGATATTATCGAGTCGTATATATTGGAAGAGGTTAAGCCGGAATTGTAATAATGGTACAAGGTATACGGTATAGGGTATACGGTTTTTCCCCTTGGACCTTAAACCTTGGACCTTGGACCCTGGGGTTATGAATGGTTATTGGCGTCCTGGAATTGATCCTCTATCTCCCGGAATCTCATTCTTTGAAAGAAAAACGCCAGGTCGTCAAGAGTGTTAAAGACAAGGTCCGAAATCGATTTAACGTGGCTATTGCCGAGGTAGATGATCTGGACCTGTGGCAAAAGGCCCGTTTGGGGGTTTGCAGCCTGGGCAATGATCGAAGACAGGTCAATGCCCGACTGGATCAGGTCGTCAATTTTATTGAAGGGCTGCAGGTGGCCGTTGATATAGACAGTCAAATAGAATTATTGGACTATTAATTTATTAAACCGCCATGCCCCGCCTTTTGGGGCGTGGCACCACGAATCATGAAAATAGAACTCGGTAAGCGCTGAGCCCTATTTTCGAACTAAAAAAGGCAATGGGCACGAGGCAATGGGGATTTTAGAATCTCTTTACCCTTTGGTAGCCAATCGCCTGATAAATGAAAATGCAATCCACAAAAAACAGACCCAAAAGAACGGTTCAGGTCGGGGGACTCCTCCAAAGGGAGATCTCCGAGCTGCTGGTCAGAAAGATAAAAGATCCCCGTCTGGATATGGTTACCATCACCGGCGTCGAGGTTTCTCCTGACCTGAAGCTGGCCAGGGTCTATTTCAGTCGATTTGGAAACCCTGAAGAGCTTCGGCAAGGGCTGGAAGGGCTTCAGAGTGCCGCCGGTTTTATAAAACGAGAATTGGGACAGCGCCTGAAGTTGCGCCATGTTCCTGATCTGGAATTCGTCCACGATACTTCTTTCGAGTACGGAGACCGGATCGAAACGTTGTTAAAAACCGTATTCCCCTCCAAAGAACCTGAGGAATCATGATAGCCTTAAATTCAAAACCCATTCTTGCCGAACCTTCCGAACCCTCTGCCTGGGAGGGGGTTTTGGTGGTGGACAAACCGGCGGGGATGTCTTCCAATAAAGTACTTCAAGGTCTCCGGAAGGCCGCCGGTTTTCAAAAAATGGGTTACTTAGGGACCCTGGATCCCATCGCCACCGGCGTTTTGCCTATTTGTATCGGCTGGGCGACCAAGATTATTCCTTTTATCCCCGATCACCCCAAGGGATATCGGGCCGTCATGGTTTTAGGAAAAAAGACGGATACCCAGGATGCTACCGGGGAAGTGGTTAGTTCTTATGCCCAACCCCTGCCGGACCGGAAGAGGATTGAGGAGGTCTTTAAGCTTTTCATTGGCCCCCAAGAACAGGTGCCTCCCTCCTTCTCAGCCTTGAAATATAAAGGAAAACCCTTATACCACTGGGCCAGACGGGGCATACCGATCGTTAAACCGCCCCGGCAGATTTGTATAGATTCGATTGAAACGCTGCACCTGGATAGGGAACGGGTTGGTCTTGAAGTGTTTTGTTCTCCGGGGACCTATATCCGGACCCTTTGCAATGATATCGGGGATCGGTTGGGCTGCGGCGCCTATCTGGAGGGGTTACAAAGGGTCCAAAGCGGGCCTTTTACCCTGTCTCAGGCCCATGGCTTGGAAAAGGTCCTTCAGGCCTCCTCCGGG
>JACRBX010000134.1 GCA_016219225.1 Deltaproteobacteria bacterium | reverse complement strand
TCAAGGAGGTATCATCCATGCAAAAAGACTCTCGTGAAAGAATCGCCATTAAACGCTACCAGATCATTGCCCCAGTCCTGGCCGAACCCGCCAGAGCCCAAAACGATTACTTCCGGAAACAGGCCGAGCAAGAACACGAAATCCCCTATTATGGCCGACGAAAAGTCGCCGTTTCCACCATGAAGTCTTGGCTCAGGACCTATCGCCGGCGGGGTTTCCATGCCCTCAAGCCCAAAGAACGCTCAGACGGGGGCAGACCCCGGCGCCTCAATGACCAATTGCTCAAAGTCATCGAGGTTAAATGTAAAGCCTTCCCTAACTTCTCCGCCCAAAAACTCTATGAAGAACTTCGGGATCACCACCTGCTCGGAGATCCCCCCGTCCACTATAATACCTTACTCCGTATCGTCAAAACCCAGGGCTGGCTTTCCCTTCAAAAACGCACCGATATCCGCAAAGCCTTCGAGACCGATAACGTCAATGACCTCTGGATCGGCGACTTCATGCACGGCCCCCAAGTCCGTTATCTCAATCGCTCCATCAAAGCCATCCTTTGTGCGGTCATAGATGATCATTCCCGTCTGGTCGTCGGCCAGGCCTTCAGTGCTTCCGAAACCATCGGTGCTCTCACCCCCGTCCTCAAGGAGGCCTTCCTAAGCTATGGTATCCCCAAAAGACTTTACGTGGATAATGGGGCCAGCTTTTCCTCCGATCTACTCGCCAAATGCTGCGCCCTGGCCGGTATCTCCCTCATCCATTCCAAACCCTATGATAGCCCTTCTCGCGGAAAAATCGAGAGGTTCTTCCGCACCATCCGGGATCGTTTCCTTTCCGGCATAAAGGACGATCTCCATCTCGATGATCTCAATCAAGCCTTTTGGGTCTGGCTCCAGGATGACTACCATCATAAACTCCATACCGGTATCGACAATAGGCCTATCGACCGCTATAATGCCTCCGTTTCAAGAGTTGAAATCCGTCGGCTGTCCAAAGCCGAACTCGATGAGATCTTCCTCGTCCGCCACGAACGCATCGTCAATAATGATGCCACCATCAGCTTCAAGGGCTCCCTCTATGAGGTCCCTTCGGCTTATATCCGCCAAAAAATCGAACTCCGTCACCCGGTCGATGATCCCCAGGAACTCTTCCTCTATGATAATGAAATCAGGGTCGGCCGGATCAAACTCCTGGATAAAAAAGAAAACGCCCGCACCTTCCGGCCCCAATCAGTCCCTACCCATCTCTCCTTCCATAAGGGGAGGGTACGCTCATGAAAGATCTCCTCGCCTGGTTCGGTCTCAAGCGCTTCCCCTTTGATAAAAATATCAAACCCGCCGATATGTTCGAGACCGAACCCTTAAGAGAATGCCTGGCCCGTCTGGAATACATCAAACGAAGAGGGGGTATCCTGCTTCTGACCGGTGATCCGGGTGTGGGTAAAACCCTGGCCATGAGACGCTTTGTCGATTCCCTCAATGAAAACCTCTTCAAACCCTTTTATACCCCCTTGGCCACCCTCAGCCGCGCCGATCTCCTTTATCACATCAATCGACTCCTCGGTCTGACTCCCAGGTTATCCAAAAGCGCCATCTACAATCAGATCCAACTGTCCCTTTTGGACTCCAAAGAACAGTCCGGTAAAACCATCCTCCTGATCATCGATGAGGCCCATCTCCTTCAAACCGGCCCCCTGGAAGAACTCCGGCTCCTGACCAACTTCAAAATGGACTCTTACGACCCTTTCATCCTCATCCTCTCCGGTCAGTCCGATCTTAGAAGGGTCATGGAGTTCGCCGTCATGGAGCCTTTCAGCCAGAGAATCGCCATGCGTTTCCATATGCCCGGCCTCTCTCCTGATGAAACCAAAAACTATGTCCTCCATCACCTCAAACTCGCCGGTGCCCAGGAACCCCTCCTTAACGACCAGGCCCTTTTGGCCGTTCATGAAGTCTCCTTCGGCATCCCCAGAAAAATCGGCGCAGTCACCGAAGCCGCTCTAACCTATGCCATGTTCGATCAAAAACGCACCATCTCTCCTGAGATGGTCCTCAAAGTCAAAAACTTGGAAGGTTAGGTTACTTTATCCCGGATCGGGGTCCTTCCCCGGTCCGGTTAATTTTATTCCCAATTCATAACGCCTATGTCCGACCATACTTTTACCCCTACGGAAATCGAACAGATCGTTATCTTAGAAAGACTCTATCTCTATAACCTCGGCCTCCCTTGCGGGGCTTATCCCATTCGTCTACTCATGGAAAAAGATGGAGTCCGTCCATTGCCTTCTTTAAGCACCATTAATCGCATCCTGTCTCGAAACCATCTCACTCATGGCCGAACAGGACTTTATCCATAGCACTTTGTCTTCCAGACCATCCCCCGGTTATTTTATCTAAGTTGAAAATCCCTAAAACACTTCCCCTGCTTTTGAAAAATTACCCTTTATCCAACCCCTCTCCGGTTAATTTATTCCTCCAATCCTCTCTCAAAAAACCGGGGTAATTAACAACTATTCCCAGTCCTAAAACCTGTACCGCCTTCTCACAATTACCACAAAGACCGTAAATCCGGATACTGTCCTCCTCCTTTTCAATGATTTTCTCCAATCTGAAGACCATCTTATCCAGAAGGACCTGGTCAAGCAGGCATTCAAAAACACTGTATTGCACCCGCTCACCGAAATCCTTTAGGGTCTTGGCGATCTTGGTCCTTCGCGGCGTATCCGGAATGTCATAAGAAACAAGATAAAACATTTCCTTCCCTTATCAAATCTCAAGGAAAAACGGGTGATAACCTTTATCCCCTTTTACAAAAGAGGCCAGGTTTTCAATCTGTATCCTGAAGCATTTCCGGAGGGTGGTCTTTTCTTTGGTCTCCGGATGGAGGAATTCATTATTAGTAAAGTCCTCATATTCTGCAAAATAGCGTTTCAGGGCCTCCCGGGTCAAGTACACCCCTTCCCCTTTGGGATTTTTATAAAAATCTTCCTGCTTTAAAACCCGGTTGTTGATCAGCTTTAAGGTGAGGCGATCCGACACCGGCGCCCGGAATTCCTCCAGGAGGTCTGATGCCAACGATGCCCGGCCATAATCAATTTTATGATAATAACCGAGATACGGATCAAACCCGAGGCCATCCAGCAAAGATGAAATCTCATTAAAGACCATGGTATAACCAAGAGAAAGAAGGCCGTTGACCGGATCTGGGGCCGGATATTTTTTCCTCCCGGTAAAGCCGAATTCTCCAAGGATCATTTTCCTGAATCCATTAAAATAAATCCTGGCCGCATTGCCTTCCACCCCATTGAGACTTTCGCCATTTGCTATCTTTGGTACTTCCAAAGCAGCCTTCTCCAGGCCGTTTATTTCTTCCTTCAAGCCGATCTCCGGGTGATTATAACCAAATGAACGAAGGATTTGAAGGGAGTTGGTGATTTTTCCCTGGACGACGCTTTTTGAGAAATCAAGCTTAAAGGCTTCATCTTCATGTTTTTTGAATTGTTGAACCCGCAGATCAATATTTTTAGTCATGGGCGAAGTAAGTTGGCCTATAAGCCGGCCGGTCCGGGTCAGGATGGCCATCTCGATACCGTGCTCAAAAAGCTCATGGACCGCCTGGGTGGTGAACTGGACGTTGCCGAAAATCAGGACCGCCTCGATCTTGTTGCAAGGCACATCCAGCAGGACCTCACCTTCTTTCTGGACGATGATCCGGTCGCCGGTCTTTTTAAGCACAGAACCCTGTTCGGTTAAGTATAAATTGGCCATTTAAAAAGTCCGGAGTCCAAAGTTAGAAGTCAAAAGTCGGTAGTCAGAAGTCAATTGTCAATAGTGATAAAAGGAAACAAATTCTTATAATTTTGAAATGATTGATGAAAGCATTGCCCTTACTTCCTGATATCCGCTCTCCAACATCCTTATAGATGTCCTCATTAATATAACCTTCTTCGAAGCATAACAATAACCAATAATCTGTTTCTCCTGCTTCTCTTCTGGCAATGGTCAATGAATTTTTAAAGACTTTGCCCTTATTACCGCCAAATCCTTCGGCAATGTTTGCTGGAATGGATATTGCGGATCGAATAATTTGTCTCTTTATTATTCTCGATTCTTCATTATTCGGGAAATTCCTGGAAATAGCTAAAATTTTTCTGGCTAGCGCATAGGATTTTTGCCAAACAATCAAATCTCTATAACTTTTTATCGGTTGTTTTCCTTCCATCTTTTTTGACTCCTGACTATTGACTCCTGACTTTCTACTGTGACATCGGCGGCGGCACATAAAGGACTCTTCTTTCCCTCTTGGGTCGGTCAAAAGGGACCATAATCAGGCTACGTACAAAGGTAACCCCAAGAAACTTAAAACCATGTTCAAAGTTGACCACGTCGGATTCATCCAGTTTCAAGAGCAATTTTTCCAAGACTTCACTGGTGAATTCAAGGGCCGCTTGAGCGTCTTTAGGATTTTTACAAAGAACGACAAAATCGTCTGAAAATCTGATAATCCGGTTCCCCTTCTTAAGAAAAGCTTCATCCAACTCGTCCAAGAAAAGGTTGGCCAGGATAGGAGAAATAGGAGAACCCTGGGGAATCCCTTTATTTATGGCCTTGACGGCCTCCCCATCCCAAACCTCAGCCTTCAGCCATAGCCCGATGAGTCGCAAGATTACTTCATCCCGGACATACCTTTTTAGCTTTTCCAATAATAACCCATGATCCACGCTGTCGAAGAAGGCATCAATGTCAGCTTCCACGACCCAGCGGTAACCTTTGTCATAGTATCCCTTAATGCTATAAACCGCCTGCTTAACCGACCTTCCCTTCCTGTAAGCAAAGCTACACTCTTCAAACTCCCTTTCCAGGATGGGCTCTATGATATGGTAAACGGCAGTCTGCGCAACCCGATCCCGCACCGTCGGGATACAGAGTCCCCTGGCCTCTCCATTGCCCTTGTCCACCAGGATTTTCAGCAAAGGAAGCGGGACATAGGAGCCGTCCTTGATCTCCTGGGCCAACTTTTTCAAGTTTTCGTAATAATCCTCTTCAAACCTCCCAATCGTCATCCCATCCACCCCGGCCCGGCCGTGGTTTTCCTTGACGTGTTGGAAAGCTTTAGAAAGGGCATCAAAATTGAATGGGAATTCAAAAGGGATCATGGTCGAATATCATCACATCGCCGGTTACCGGCGAACGGTAAATGAGTTTTTTGGCTTTGCCATGGAGCGCATGAGCCACGGCCAGATATAGCCAGACCGGGGCTTTGCCGGTCAAAACGACTTCGTTGCCTTCACCGGCAAGGCCCTGAGCCTCGGCGATATATTGGCCGAGATCATTGAGCTTAGCTGTATCACTGTACAATTTGGAGGTATCAAGAATTATCATTTTATACCTTCAGCTCATCTATTGATACGAACTCAACGTCGTAGCTAATCACATCCTTTCGGGACTCTGTCTGCACATATTGGGCCTTAATTTTCCTGTTAAATGTTAGTGCCGCACCTGCCACACTGGTAGGTTTTTGGCCTCCTGTAATATCAATCATAATCTGCCCGTCCTGATATCCATGTTTTTCTATCAACCACCAGAGGCCTGATGTCAACTCATCAAACACCTCGAATCCCAACCCAATATACTCACGGTTTTCTTCCATTGGTATTGAAGGGGTATATTTTAAGAATTCACCGTCCTTGTTTTTAACAAGAAGAAAGATTTCGGTGCAATTGAGTTCATCGTACTTTCTAAGGAGGTTCACGAAATGGTGGACCTGCGCGAGAGAACCCTTGCGCAAAGAACCATCGGGCTCCTCTTGATTGTCGGAACAGACAAGAATGATGCTTTTGAGATTACCTCTCCGCTGGTGGTTTATTGCCCTCAGGGGCATTTCCCACTGCCATCTGCCCATCTCCATAGCCTTAATATCCTCGTCCATTTTGTATTGTATATTTGGCGTCAGCCAGTCAGGAATGCAAGTGTTATCCTTTATACTTACATCGGGAAGTTTGGAAAGAAACAAGATAAGATGGTTTCTGTACTCCGCTGGTCTCTCGTTTGAAAGACGCCTTGTTTGGGGGCGAAACCGTGGTATTTTTATGTACAGAAAATAGGCGAAAATAAAGAAAAGAACGATATATCCTATCCTTAAATATGAAGGACAAGTATCTACTCCACTGATCTTAATATCGACAGAATCATATATACTGCTCGCTGCCAAATTTGCCAAAAGCAGGGTTATTGTACCAAGCAAAAATAGCCAAATTTTTTTGAATATTATATTAGAATAAACATGTCGTATCTCCATGATCAACCCTCTTCTCATATAATGTTTAATTTAACGCTGCCGCAAGAACAAAAATGGGGAACAATTCTTTTTGATGGATTGATACCCCTTAATAGAATATAAATCACTATGTCTCTATTGCCCGCAAATTCTTTACCTCTAACTTTCATTTTTTCCGATTAAACTTTCCAAAAATGATCGTTTCTTACTTTTCTTGAAAACTTTGGAGCCCAGCTTATCTTTAATTGCTTTTGCTAATTCCGCCTTTTGAAGATCCGTCTCCAAAATATCAATTTTTTCAATGATTGCAGCAATTGAGCCCGCATCCCCTTTCTTCATCACTGATAAACGATCAAGCAGCTTTTCAAGGTTGTTAACTGTTCCTCTCTTGGTTGTTGACCCCGCACTTTTTGTGGTCGGACCATCGACATCCCTTACAATCTTCTCATGTTCATCTGGAATAATTTGAAATTTTCCATGGCCTATAGCGGTTTTGGCTCCTAAACCGTGTTTCTCAAGGGCAGCCCGAAGTCCTTTTTCAAAAAGAATCGGATATTCACTATGACTCGCAATATCGCGATGTAGGAGAAATCGAAAGACAAAGTTCAACGGATGACCATCCATCTGGGTATCGACGGCCCAAAATTTTTGCGGATTTGGGCTTTGATCCTCTGTTGGGCCTTGTTTCCCATCGTCATAATACTTGGGATAATGGCTGTTCATGATTTCAGCCTTAAGCCGGGGGACACGAGTAGGATAAGCGTCCAGAAAAATAG
>JACRBX010000133.1 GCA_016219225.1 Deltaproteobacteria bacterium | reverse complement strand
CATTCCGGTGAAAACCGGAATCCAGGTGTTATGCTGAGACGAAAAGAACCTGGATTCCGGTTTTCACCGGAATGACGGAGAGGTTGTCGACGTTTTTTCAAAAAGCTAAACTGATATAAAAATTCTATCCATTTTGCGTAGAATTTTATTTTAAGTAACTAAGGAGGAGTCCCATGGAACAAATCAAAAAGGTGGGGATTTTGCTATTTGATGATGTGGAAGTTCTGGATTTTTGCGGACCTTTTGAAGTTTTTTCGGTAGTCAATGTGGCAGCCAATACCCAATTTTTTCAGGTTTTCACAATAGCCGAAAAAACCGGACCGGTCCTGGCCAGAAATCGGTTGAGCATCAACCCCCATTATACCTTCAAAGACTGCCCGGACCCGGATATCCTGTTGGTTCCCGGAGGGTTGGGGACTCGAAAGGAGATCCATAATCCGGTCTTGATGGATTGGATCAAAGACCGTTCACAAAAAGCGGAATTGGTCCTTTCGGTTTGCACCGGGTCTTTACTCCTGGCCAGGGCCGGCCTGCTGGACGGATTGACCGCTACTACCCACTATATGGCCATCGAACTTTTAAAGGAAAATGCACCCCGGACAATGATTGACAGCAGTAAAAGATTCATCGACAACGGCCGGGTGATTGTCTCTGCCGGAATTTCAGCCGGGATTGACATGTCTTTGTATGTGGTGGCCAGACTCCTCGGGGAAGAAAAGGCCATAGCGACCGCCCAGTATATGGAATACCGCTGGGAACCGGAAAGATAAAAAAAAGAGGTCCGGCACAGCTGCCGGACCTCTTGGAGGGAGAGGGAGTAGAAGGTTAGAGATTATAAACGGGAACCACCTGGACCAAAACCGGGACCGAACCCGCCGCCGCCCGGGCCAAATCCCTGACCCGGCCCGCCGCAAGGACCTGAACGCCCCATTCTATGTTTACCCATGCCCATCATGCCGCCACCCATGCCCATGCCAGGGCCGAAGGTGCCGACCTGAGCAGCCTGTTCCGGGGTTAGGACCTTTCGGGCTTCGATGCGAAAATCCGTTGCCTTGGCCTGGAGCCGGTCTCGCAATTCATTCAACTCCTTTTGCTTGACCAGGATCTTGTCCTTATCCGGGCTCGGGGCCGTCCAGAGGGTCCGCAGTTCCAGGCGCTTGGTCTGCATTTCATTGCGCAAAGAAACGGTGTCCTTCCATTGCTTTTCTTTCAGTTCCGTTAACTTCGTTTTCTGTTCCGGGGTCAGGTTTAATTGGTTATACCCGCCAGCACAATTGGCGTTTCTCCCAAAACCATATCCCGGACCAGCAGCCACAGCCACACCGGCCATAGCCACCAGGGCCAATCCAACCATCCAAATTTTAATTTTTTTCCTTGCCATTTTTCTTTCCTCCTGTGAGAGATTTGTTCTTGGCTCTTTAGTATTTCAAAACTCGTGCCAAAGAGGCAATATTGTATTAACTGTTTGTATTAACTAATTTATTTATTTTTAAATTTATTTTTAGGTTTTATCTGTTTCGACAATTTTGTCGATCCGAAACCTTATTCTTTTGGGCAGGCTCGAAATAAGATCAATAAAAACATAATATATTTGAATAGTTATTCTGAATATACAGACTTCAATGCCTTCAGCCAGGGTTCGACAATCCCAACACAAATTGTCGTAACTGCCTTGACAGGCCGCCCCCTTATCAATATACTCCCAAATAAAAAAAATTAATAATCGGGGGCTTTTGTCAGAAGCCTCTCTTAAGGCTTTAAAAAAATGTCCGACCAAATCCGGGTTCCCATCCTTTACTACCATCGGGTGGCCGAAGGAATCCCCTTGAAGCAAGGGGTTTCTCCAATGGTTTTCCAATCCCAGGTCGATTATTTGCGCCGGAAAAGGTATCAAAGTATCGGGTTTGAGGACTTGGCTGGCACCTTTCAACAAGGACATCCCCTGCCTTCCAGGCCGATCATCATTTCTTTTGACGACGGTTATCTGGATACTTTTACCATGGCCTATCCGATTTTAAAAAAAGCCGGTTTTACGGCCACCACCTTTGTGGTTTCCGGGTTCATCGGGGAGGAAAGCCATTGGGAGGGCAGCCAGGAAAATGTCAGCCGGCTCATGACCCGGGAAAACATTTTAACCATGTCAAAGGATGGTTTTTCATTCGGGGGGCATACCCGGACCCATAAAAATTTGCTTTCCATCAGCCAACAGGAAGCCGAAGACGAAGTGGGGTCGGGGAAAAGGGATCTGGAGGAATTGCTCCAGAGGCCGGTTTATTCCTTTGCTTATCCCTATGGGACTTTCAATGAACAAATCATCACCATTGTAAAAAACTTGGGATTCAGGGCCGCCCGCACGGTCCATACCGATAACACCCACAGCCGGCAGGATTTATTTAAATTACGATGCGTCAAAGTCAATGGCCTGACCCCGGCCTGGAAATTCAAGTATTACCTCACCCGATTTTATCACTGGGACATCCTTTGGCAGGAGTGGAAGAAAGCTCGAAGGTCTCATGGAAGATAAGATCAAGATCCTCTACGTCTTTGCCGCCTTACCGGTCGGGGGGGCGGAACAGGTCCTGGTCACTGAATTACAGGGGCTGGATAAAGATCTTTTTTCGCCGATGGTCTGCGTGATTTCTGAAAAAGGACCGGTGGGGGAGCAGATCGAACAGATGGGTATCCCGGTTATTCCCCTGCATCGTATGAAAAATAATCGGTTTGACTTTGGGATCATCCGGGAAATCAAGGAAATAATTTTACAGAAAAAGATATCCATTGTTCATACCCACCTCTATGACGGCGGAAAATATGGCCGGATCGCCGCTCGAATGGCAAGGGTTCCCGGGATCGTCCACACGGTCCATAATATTTATATAAAAAGACGGACCAAACATCATTTGATCAATCGGGCACTGGCCTGTATCACCGATCAGATCATCGCCGTTTCTGAGGCCGTTAAAGCCAGTGTGGTTCGATACGACCGCATTAATCCGGAAAAAATTGAAGTGATCCATAATGGGATTGATCCCTCCCGATTGGACCAGCCTTTGGAACGGGAGGAATGGCGTTCAAAATTGGGGATTAAACCCGGGGAGTTTGTGATTGGAGTGGTGGCCCGCCTGGAGGAACAAAAAGGCCACCAATATCTTTTAGAGGCCCTGTCTTTGAGACCGGATCTTCTACCCTCCCTTAAGGTTTTGATCATTGGAGACGGAAAGCTGCGTTCCGTGCTGGAGGAGGAGTCAAAAAGGAGAGGGCTATCCACTCAGGTCCTTTTCCTGGGGACCCGGAAACCGATTATCCCGATCCTCTTGGCTTTGGACCTTTTCCTTCTTCCTTCCCTTTGGGAAGGCTTCAGTATGGCTATCCTGGAGGCCATGGCCGCCGGGGTGCCGGTCATTGCAACCAGGGTGGGGGGGGCAGGAGAGGTCATCACCTCCGGACGGGATGGGTTTTTAATCCCCCCCGCAGATGCCCCGAGTCTGGCTGCGGCCATTGAGGATGCCCTTCGCCACCGGGAAAAATATCAGGCCATGGCCCAACTGGGCCGGGATAAGGTGCGACAATCCTTTTCTCAAGAAAACCATATGGAGTTGCTGCAAGGGCTCTATTTGAAAACCTTACTGCAAAAAGGTCTGGGCAGATAAATGAAGAAAGTAGCCATGATCGGGCCGGAACTCTACCCGATCCCCCCCATCCGCGGAGGGGCTACCGAATTATTCATTGAAAAGGTCTCCAGGGCCATGATCCGATACAGGCCCATAATTTTTTCTCCGGCTGACCCGGACCTTCCAGCCAGGGAAACCCAAAAGGATCTCCAATATTTTCGTTTCCAGGTGAACCCGGTCAAAAAAATCCTCTATGGCTGGTTTAAGGTCTATCTTCCGGATTACGAACAAAAGATCGCTCAGGCCCTGATTAAACTTGATCCGGACATCATCCATGTCCACAACCGCCCCCTCCTGGCCCCTTTCTTCAAGGAACGTTTTCCGAGGAAAAAGGTGGTGTTCCATATGCACAATCTCTATAATTATTTAGGACGCTTTGAAAAGCCCCATGGGGAATTTGAAGTCCAGGCCGACCTGACCCTGGCCTGCAGCCGGTTTCTTTTGGAGCAGGAAAAAGACCGGATGGTCCGCGGCTCCCGGCAACAGGCCGTAGTCTACAATGGAGTCGATACCGAGGCCTTTCGGCCTGCCTGGGAAAAGGAAAGGGAAGCATCAACCGTTCGGAGATCATACGGCCTGGAGGAGAAAAAAGTCATTCTCTATGCGGGGAAAATAAGGGAATCCAAGGGAGTCGGGGTCCTTGTATCCGCCATGAAGCAGGTTTTTGCCCAGGAGCCCATGGCCCATCTGGTTCTGGCCGGAGGGACGGGGTTTGGTTATAAAAGGGCGGATAAGAAAACGGAATTTTATGACCGGCTTCAGCAGGAAATCAAGCCCTTTCAGGATCGAATTTTACAGATTGGTTTTACTCCGCCCCAGGATATGCCCCGGATCTATCTGCTGGGGGATATCTTTGTCGCCCCTTCGCAACTGGAAGAGGCCCTGGGCATGGTCTTCTTAGAGGCCTCCTCCTGCGGTCTTCCTTTAATCGGGACCTCCCAGGGGGGTATTCCGGAGATTCTGATGGATCAAAAAACCGGGTTTCTAATGAAAGAAAAGGAAAACAGCGGGGAATTAGCCGACAAAATCCTTCACCTTTTGACAAATCCGGCCCAAGCCCGAGAACTGGGAGAAAATGGAAGACGGGTTATGCTGGAGCACTTTTCGTGGCCTAAGATCGCCGGAAAGCTGGAAGAATTATATGATTCGCTTTTCCTCTCATAGATTTAGTTCGAAAATAGAAAAATTCGGGCTATAGGCACGAGGCTATAGGCTATAGGCGAATAAAAACCCATATACCTGTTTAACCTTGCCCATCGCCCATAGCCTTTTTTAGATTTATTTTTCATGCTTCGTGATATCATTTGGGGAATGAGAAGTTACAATGGGTAATTGGTTTCTTGAAAAAAGCATACAAATTTTTCTAAACGTTCAGGCCCGGAAAAGGCCCCTGCTTCCACTTGACCTTTCAGCGGTGAAAGGTATTCATCGGATTCTCCTGATGACGACCACGGCCATCGGAGATACTATGCTTTCTACTCCGGCCATCCGGGCCGTCAAAGAAACCTTTCCAGATAAGGAAGTGCATGTCCTTTGTCATGCCCGGAATCAATGCCTCTTACGGGAAAATCCATATATAAACCACCTCCTGCTCTACCAAGGGAAAAGAAAAGGCATCTTTAAACTGATTCGAGATCTCAGGGATGGGCATTATGATCTGGTGGTTATTTTGCACAGCAACGACCCCGAGGCGCTGCCTTTGGCCTGGGCCACCCGGTCACCCCATATCATCGGGCCGGGCACCAGTCGGTTCGCCGAATTTTTGTCTGATAAAGTCACCAACACCGATGATAACCGGCATGCCATAGAAAGAAGACTGGATTTTGTCAGGGTTCTCGGTGCGGATACGCATAACAAGAAGATGGATTTGTATTTGGCGCCGGATTGGGAAGAGAAGGCGGACCGGGTACTGGATAGTAAATGGAAAGGAAACTTACGGCCTTTAATCGGTTTCCATCCCACAGGCTCGGGGTCTTACAAATGGTGGCCGGCCAAATATTTCGCATCGTTGGCACAGGAATTAATAAGTCGGTACCAGGCACGATTGGTCATCTTTTCCTCCCCAAAGGAGGCACCCGTTTCCCGTTCCATTGCTCAAAGTCTTGGAGAAGATGTCTTGCTGGCCCATGGCCAATATGACCTGTTGGAGGTTGCCGCCCTGATGAAAAAATGTCAACTCTTTGTGGCTAACGACAGCGGCCTCCTGCATATGGCCCTGGCCCTGGGGATACCGACCCTGGCCCTGATCGGTGCAGATAGCCCCTCGCGGATCGGGCCTTATCAGGTTCCTGACAGCACCTATCTCTACAGGAAAGAAGAGGTCTGTCAAGAACCTCGTTGTCTTAATCAAGGTTGCCGGGACAACCTTTGTCTGAAAGCCATTTCTCCGGAAGAGGTATTGGCCGTTATCGAAAATCGGTTCAGGGAAAACCTAACCAAAGCTATTTAAAATTTCGTTCTATGGTGGAGGGGCACCACAAAACATGAAAATAGTGCTCTCCGAACTCCGAACTCTTAACTCCAGATCTCCTGACATAGGGCATCAAAAACCTTATAAGATTGATGTTCTTTGAAAATCTACCAGGAAAAATTAATGTAACATTATTTCTTTATTTTTTATGTTTTTTGGGGTAATATACT
>JACRBX010000132.1 GCA_016219225.1 Deltaproteobacteria bacterium | reverse complement strand
TCGACCCGGAATCTACGTGGCCGGCGTTTTCAACGGCCCCAAGGACATCCCTGAATCGGTTACCCAGGCCTCGGCCGCTGCCGGACAGGTAGGCGAGCTTTTGGCCCCGGCCCGGGGGAGCCTGATCCCGGAAAAGACCTTTCCCGTAGCCCGACCGGTTACCTCAGAGCAACCGCGGATCGGTGTGATTGTCTGCCATTGCGGCATCAATATCGCCGGCGTGGTGGATGTAGCCGATGTGGCCGCCTACGCCCGGAGTCTGCCCGATGTGGTTTGGGCCGAAGATATCCTGTTTGCCTGCTCCACCGACAGCCAGGACCGGATGCGCCAGGCCATCGTGGAACAGGGGCTTAACCGGGTCATCGTGGCTTCCTGCAGCCCCCGGACCCACGAGCCGCTTTTTCAGGAAAATCTGCGACAGGCCGGATTGAACAAATACCTCTTCGAGATGGCCAACATCCGCGACCATTGCTCCTGGGTCCATGCAGACGATCACCAGGCTGCCACACAAAAGGCCAAGGATCTGGTGCGAATGAGTGTCAGCCGGGCGCGACTGCTTGAACCCCTCGAACAGGTTAGCGCCCCGGTCCACCAGTCCGGTCTGGTCATTGGTGGTGGGGTGGCCGGGATGACGGCTGCCCTGTCCCTGGCCGAACAGGACTTTCCGGTAACTCTGGTCGAAAGAGGCCCGGAGTTGGGGGGTTTAGCCCGCCGGCTTATTCAGACGACCGAAGGCTTTGAGGTCCGGGATTATTTGAAGGACCTGATTTCAAAAATCGAGGCCCACCCCAAGATACGGATTTTTACCAACACAGAAGTGCAACAGATCGATGGCGTGGTGGGTTGGTTCACCACGGACATGAAGGGTACTGACGGAGCCGTTACTCGAGTGGATCACGGGGCGGTGATCGTCGCCACCGGCGGAACCGAATACCGGCCCAGCGAGTATGGGTTCGGCTCGACGACCGACATACTAACCCAGATGGAATTCCAAGAGGCTTTGGACAAGGGCACAGCAGAAGACTTCCGTAAAGTAGTCATGATCCAATGCGTCGGGTCCAGGGAGGCCGAGCATCCTTATTGTTCCCGCCTGTGTTGTTCTCAGGCCATTGGAAATGCCTTGAAGCTCAAGGCCCTCAATCCCGGGGCTGAAGTCATCATCCTTTACCGCGACATCAGGACTTATGGCCTCAAAGAGGTCTATTATAAGCAGGCCCGGGAGGCCGGCGTGCGGTTTGTCCGTTTTGATCCCGAAGAACCGCCGTCCGTTGCGATTAAGGACGGCCAACTGACCGTAACCGTACTGGATCAAAGCCTTCAGGAAAGGTTATCCATCCAAATGGATAAGGTCGTCCTCTCGGCGGCCGTGAGGCCCGATCCGGAGGCCAAGGCTCTGGCCTCGCTTCTCAAACTTCCTTTGGACAGGGATGGGTTCTTCATGGAAGCCCATCTCAAACTGCGTCCCCTAGATTTTTCCTCTTCAGGCTATTTCCTGTGCGGACTGGCCCACGGACCGAAACCGATCGACGAAACCGTTGTCCAGGCCAAAGGTGCGGCGGCCAGGGCAGCCACCATCCTGGGCCGTAAATTTCTTCAGGTGGGCGGTGAAGTGGCCGTCGTCGATCGCAGGAAATGCTCTGTTTGTCTGAGTTGTGTCCGGGCCTGTCCCTTCGGCGTGCCCAGGGTGATCAACGGGGCAGCCCAAATGGACCCGGCGGCCTGTCGTGGTTGCGGGGTCTGTGCCGGGGTTTGTCCGGGCAAGGCCATTCAGGTGGCCCACCACCAGGACAATCAGATCATGGCCAAGGCCGAAGCCCTTTTCAATGAGCCGTCCCATAGCGATGACTATACGCCGCGGGTCCTGGCCTTCATCTGCACCTTCTGTACCTATACCGCGGCCGACATGGCCGGTTCCATGCGTCTCCAGTATCCGCCTGATGTCCGGGTGGTAAAATTGCTTTGCACCGGCCGGATAGATGTCAAGCACCTCATGGGAGCCTTCGAGGCCGGTGCGGATGCCGTAATGGTCTCGGGTTGTGAACTGGGAGACTGCCACTTCCGGGAAGGCAACTACCGGGCCGTCAAGCGGGTGGCCCAAACCAAACAGATTCTGGCCGACTGCGGCTTAGAACCGGAGCGGATCGAGATGTTCCACGTCGGGGCCTCCGATGCCCCGGGCTGGGCCGAAGCGGTTAAAGAAATGGTCGGGCGGGCCAAGCGTCTGGGGCCAAGCCCTTTACGATCCGAAAAAAAGATAGCGGCCTGATTCGAAACCGAGGTTAATAGGTCAAAAATTTTATTCCTTCCTTTTTCCCGCCTGGGCCAGGATGACCGTGCAGGGGGCATGGGTGCTGACCTGCACGGCCGTGCTGCCGCTTTTGGTGTGCAGGATAGCGGACCGGCCCTTTCTGCCCAGGAGCAGGGCATCGAAGTTGCCCTTCTGGGCAAAGGCAATGATGGCCTCCACCTCATGGCCCGGAAGTATCCGGCATTTGATGTCCACCCCCTGTTCCCTGGCACCTTCACAGACCAGAGTTTGCTCCTTTTCGATCTCCTTGGTGATCTCGGCCAGGGCTTCTTTGACCTCCCCGATGGTGGCTGCATAATGGGGGAGCTGTTCGACGATGGTCAACAGATGCACTTCCGAATCAAACTTCCTGGACAGTTCCAAGGCAATCTCCAGGGCCTTCTTGGAATCCTCCGATCCGTCATAAGCCACCAATAATTTTTTAAACATGGAACACCTCCTATTCCTCCAAATTTTCCGAGTTTGTAGACAAGCCGTTCATTTCGGGCAGTTCATAAGCGGGCTCAAACCATTTCTGGGCGATAAAAGTGGGGATGATGGCACTCAGAACCACCGTGGCCACCAGCACGGAAAACTGGGCCTGACTGATGAGGCCGGCCGTTAATCCGAAAACCGACGAAATGGTCCCCATGGTCAGACCCGTGCTCATCAACAGGGTGGTATACATGGCATTTTCAGGGAGATATTTTTTAGCCAGGGGATAGACCCCTGCTATTTTAGTAACCTGTTTGACCAGAAGCATCTGGACCAGGAGACCTGAATTTACCAGGAGCAATTTTAAGGAGATATTCATACCGCCGTTAATAAAAAAGAAGGGGGTAATGATGGCAAAGGCCACCACCCGGAGACGACGTTGAAGCTTCCGGTTTTCCATAAAGCTGTTGGACATGGCCAGGCCCAGAACAAAGGCCGGCAGGATGGCATGACTGGCCCCGACTTTGGCGAAAAACATGATGACGACCAAAACAAGAAAAAGAAACTTAATTTCCGGCTCGATCACCCGGTCGCCGTAGCGCCGGCAGATCCAGGGATAGATTCTGGGAATAACCAGGATCAATACAATTGACACCCCCAAAAAAAGCAGGGTGAACCAGTTAAACTCAAGAAAGAGCAGGGAGAGGGCCATAGCGGTGCCCAGATCGGTAAAAAAGGTGGCGGCCATAAGGATCTTGCCCAGTTCGGTGTTGGTCAGGCCGGTTTCGACCAAAACGGCATAGACCACGGCCAGAGAAGTGGTCGACAAAGCTATCCCGGCGATCTTGGATGCCGGCCAGGACCAATCCAACAGGTAATGGGCATAGACCATGGCCCCTAAAAAAGGGAACAGAAAGGATACGGCCCCGATCAGAAAGCTTTCCTTTAATTTGGCTTTCATGACCTGGGTGTCCACCTCGGCCCCGGCCAGAAAGGTCAGCAATATGCCTCCAAAACCGGCCAGATAGCTAATCCAGGGGGTGGGGTGGAGTCCCAGAAAGTTACCTCCGATAACTCCCAGGGAAATTTCGATGATGGCCACCGAAAGCCCCAATTCAACCGAAAAAAAACTGGCCACAAAAATAAGTGCCCAAAGTACCAGGGATATCAACTGATCGTCCATTCAACAACCTCTAAAAATAAAAAACTTCCACCCCGGACCAATCCGAAGCAGAAGTCATCAGTCCGCCAAAACGGACGGTTCAGGTGAACTTCATCACCTCAATTTTTAGAATTATTAAATCGAACCTTTTAAAATGTCAACAGATAAAAAACCCCTCTCACATCTCCCAGCCGCCGCTGACTTCCAGACCGGCTCCGGTAATGAAGCTGGCTTCATCGGATGCCAGGAAGACAACGGCCCGGGCGATCTCTTCCGGTCGGGCCATTCTACCCAAAGGGGTCTGGGCCAGAATTTCTGCTTTGAATTTTTCGGCCATCATGGCTTGAATAGACGGGGTCTCGGTCAGGCCGGGCAAGACGGCGTTGACCCGGATCCCATATCTCCCCACCTCTTTGGCAACACTTTTAGTCAATCCCAGGAGACCGGCCTTGGCCACAGCATAAGCGATTTCTCCCTTACCGCCTACCTTGCCGTAAACCGACGATATATTAACGACCTGCCCATATTTCTGATCCCGCATGATGGGCATGACCCGGCTGATGAAAAGCATGGCAGCCCGAAGATGAACCCCCTGCACGGCATCCCAATCTTCGGTCTTGATTTTAAAAATCCCTGCGGGACGATCAAATCCGGCGTTATTGATCAGGATATCGATCCGGCCCCATCGCTTATGCACCTGATCGACCACCTCAGAAACTGCCGAAGGTTGGGTCACGTCGGCTGCCCAAAAAAAACCTTCCCCCCCGGCCCCTTCCAAAAGCTTTAAGGTTTCCTGCCCGGTTTCCGGGTTCCAATCCACTACCGCCACCCTGCCCCCTTCATAGGCCGCCAGGAGGGCGATGGCCCGTCCGATCCCCTGACCGGCTCCGGTGACAAGGGTTACCCTGTCTTTCAGCTTCAGATCCATCCAGGAGAACCTCTTTATCTTATTTTTTCAGGAATGGATTCATATCCTGGTTTGGGGGGTTTTTCTTCACGAACTTCCCGAATCAAATCCTCCATCTCCCGACGGAAGTCTATTTGAAACAAGATATACCGGGCCTGCTGTTCCGGCCTCATGAGGTTCATCTCATCTTCCATTTGTCTATTCGATAAATCATTGATTTCTTTTTTCCGGCCCTTGATTCGCACCAGGAGGTCCCGCAACTCCCGTTCCGGAGGATTCATGTCCCGCATCAGATTTCTAAGCCTTTGGGTGTCCTCGTGAAAATCCCTCCAGAGTTTTCTTTTGGTCTCTTCGAATTGATTATTAACGGCGAAAAAACGCGCCGCCCCTTCCCGGTCCAGCTTAAGGGCCTCGGTCATTTTCCACATCTTGATCATATGAATCCGTTCCCGGGTCTTATCACGGGAGTCCTTACCTTCCTTCCAGGATTCGGCCCAAAGGGAAGAAGCCCCAAGGACAAGGATAAAGGACAAAAGAAAAATCCGGATAATTTTTTCAGGATACATGCTTTTCTTCCTCCTTAAAACCGGGAAAACCTCCGGTTTTCATTTTTTTAAACAGAGTATCCAACTGTTCATTATTAAGACCTTCCAGAGAAGGAGAAACATCCCACTGCAATTCATCCTCAGTCGATAATGGAGGCTTCCCGGTCAAATCCTTTCCCATTCGAGCCACTATCCTTTCTCCCAAACGAACGGACTCCCTGGCGGAAAGGGAATCAACCGCTGCCGGTACGGACTCAAAACCCAATTCCCATTTCAATTCGTTCTCCGGGAATTCCTGGACCAGAGTGGATGGTTGGCCTTTAAAAGGAATAGTATAAATGGCCCAGGGGGTCAAAAGGATGAGAATCAAGGCCGTTACCCAGGCATAGCCGGGCCAGGTGAAAGGGTTACTCCCGATCTTTTTATACCAGGGGACCTTCAGGGAATGAGGCCGGCTAAGGCCCACCTGGGCCATAATCCTGGAGTTCAACCCCTTCCAGAAATCCGGTCCGGGATCCGGCAGACGGTCCCGGTTCAAGAGGTCCAGGACCTCTTGAGTTTCCTGGTATTCCTTTTTACAGACCGGACAAGCGGCGAGATGCCTATCAACCCCCTGGACCAGATCGGGGGACAACAGGCTCTGAAAATAACCGCCGGTCAGTTTTTTTATTTTTTTACAGGATAGCACTTTCATGATTTTAAGATTCTTAAATAGTTTTGGTTAGGTCTTCATCCAATTTTTGAGTTTTTCCATGGCATGGTGAAAATTAACCTTAGCCGAGTTTGCCCGGATATCAAGGGACTTTCCAATTTCATCAAAGGAGAGATCCTGATAAATTCTTAAGGAAACCACCATCCTTTGCTTATAGGGAAGCCGATCTACGGCTTTCCGGAGACTGACCAGTATTTCCTTTTCCGACAAATCCCCTTCTTGATCGGCACTGAAATCGGCCACCGGGATTTCATCCACGGAGATGAATTCCCGATTTTTATTTTGACGGAAAAAATTATTACATTGGTTGATCCCTATTCGATATAACCAGGTTTTAAAAGTCGAATCGGCCCTGAATCCCTTGATATTTTTATAAGCCAGTAAAAATATTTTTTGGACAGCATCTTCAGCGTCTAAAGGACTCTTCAGCATCCGCAAGACAAAATAATAAATCGGCTTCTGGTATCGAAAGACCAGTTCTTCAAAGGCCAGGGAATCCCCATTTTTTACCCGCTCAACTAACTGGTCGTCCGTCATATTTCATCTTTTGTTGAAATTAGACACCGGATAAAATAAATAGTTAAAACAAAAATTTGGGAATTTTACAGCCATTTACCGGTTAATCTTTTTATAAAAATAACGCAAAAATATTTTAACCTTTATATTTTTTATCCAGTCAAAACTATAAAACAGAAAGGAGAAGTTGCCATGAAAAAAACCGTTGTTATGATACTGGCCCTGTCCTTAACAGTCACCTTTTTTTCGGTCACCCCCGTCAGGGCGGACCGGTTTTGGCCGGGCGTAGCCGTGGGGGTAGGTTCGGCTATCCTCCTGGGGCAGATGTTCCATCCCCCAAGGGACTATTATCACGATCGTCATCCGGTTCGAGTCTATAACCCGCCTGAATATTATGGCCCTCCCCCTCCACCCCATCGGGAAAGATGGATAGACGGGCATTGGGTAGAACAATACGGCCCTTATGGAAATATCGAACGGTTCTGGGTTCCCGGACATTGGGCCGGACGGTAATAAACCTCATCCTCTTGATGGACGTCGAGAAAACAGGAGAATATCGAATGTCGAATAATGAATAATGAATGTCGAAGGAAGACAAAAACAAATCACTTCATGATTCGATATTCAGTGTTCGATATTCAATATTCGTAGTTTCGCCTTTAACGCGCCCATTCCATAACCAGGGCCTCTTCTCCCTCCGGGGGATAATAACCAGGACGCCGGTAAAGTATTCTAAACCCCACGGAGCGATACAGGGCCAGGGCAGTCAGATTGGAGGGCCGGACCTCGAGAAACACTCTTGAGGTCTTTTTCCCTTCAGCTTTTTTCAGGAGAAAGGTCAAGAGGGTACGGCCCAATCCTTGACGTCGGTGATCCGGATGAACAGCCAGATTGAGCATCTGGAACTCGTCGGCCACCTCCCAGAAACAAATGTACCCTAAGACCGGTGTTCCGGAGCCCCTTCGAGCCACATAAATCGTGGAAGGCGACTTGCTTAATTCAAAATGAAAAATGGCTTTTGACCAGGGTTGAATAAAAGAAGCCGATTCTATGATCAATAATTCAGGCAGGTCGACCACCTGAGCGGGAATAAGGAGCAAGGTTGAATCCTTTATTTGATCTCCTTTTTTAATATTTCCCCTGCTAAAGCAATACTTCGGAGACCATAATCCTTGATTTCCCGGGCGACCTGGTTCAAGGATTTGCCTTCCCTTTTGGAAGCCAGACCGATCAACATGGGCAGATTCACGCCGGTAACCACTTCCACTTTTCCGTCGGCTAAAAAAGAAAGACTGATATTGGATGGGGTTCCACCAAACATATCCGTGAGAAGAATGACGCCCTCTCCGGCATTGACCTTTTCAATAGCCTCGTTGATTTTTCCCCGCAAGGCCTCATCCTGATCCTCCGGGTTTAAGGAAACCGCCTGGGCCTGGTTAAGACTCCCTACAATAAATTCCGCGGATCGAATAAGTTCCTGACCCAGATTACAATGGGTAACAATCACAATTCCAATCATTGGCCTGCCGCCTCTATAAATTCAAGGTTCAAGGTTTAAGGTCCGGGGGACAAGGTCCGAAAGAATCGGAGCGCCACCAAACCTGAAATTTACTTCATGCCGAGCTATGGGCAATGGGCCAAGCTACCGGCCCGGAGCGCCTACAGCTCGGAGAAGGCTAAAGGCTGGCTTTTTTCGGATCTTTGTTTGCCTCTCGCCCATCGCTGTATTGTTATTATCTAAACTTTAGCTTCCTGGCTTTCAGTTTTGTTCTTTTCGCCAAACGCCGAACGCCGAACGCAAAACGTTAATACTACCCCAACCGAATATCCCGGTGGCGAATATTAATCAAAAGCTTTTGCTTCTTTAAAAAGTCGGATAAGGCATTGATGATCGTCACCGAACGGTGTTTTCCCCCGGTACACCCCACAGCAATCGTCAGTTGGGATTTCCCTTCTTTCTGATATTGAGGAATTAAAAAGGAAATCAATTCGTAAAAACTTTTCAAAAAAATCTTAGTCTCTTTCCATTTCATAATATAATCGATCACCGGTTTTTGATTCCCATCCATCTCTTTTAATTCCGTTACAAAAAAAGGGTTAGGCAGGAATCGGACATCCATCACGATATCGGCTTCATTGGGGAGGCCGTATTTATATCCGAAAGAGATCAGGTTCATGGTCATCTTGGCCGGTTGGGCCACTTTGGAAAAGAGACGCAGGATCTCCTCCCGAAGTTGATGGACATTAAGATGGCTGGTATCCAGGCAATAGGTAGCCAGTTTCTTGATGGGCTCCATTTTTTTCCTTTCCAGGCGAATAGTTCCGGAAAGGGTCCGATGGTCCCCGAGGGGATGATGACGTCGGGTCTGACTGAAACGACGGACCAGGGCTTCTTCCTCAGCCTCTAAAAACAAGACCTCGATGACAAAACCCTTCCGCTTAATTTCCTGGAAAATCTTCGGGAACTTGGCTAAAAAATCTTTTCCCCGGAGGTCCATAACCAGGGCGATCTTAATAACCTCCCGGGAAATCTCATCCCGCAACTCTAAAAACCGCGGAAGCAAGGTGGCCGGTAAATTGTCGATACAAAAAAAACCGATATCCTCAAAGGCTTTAAGGGCCGTGCTCTTGCCCGATCCCGACAGGCCGGTGATGACCACCAGTCGGATGTTTTTTTCTATCTTGGAGGGCGGGGTTTCCCTCACGGTAAATCATCCTGTTCCTGAATAACCTTCTGCAATGCATCACGATCTGCGGCCCGAGACAAACTTTCTTTGAAGGCGCTGTTTTTCAAAAAACGAGAAATTTTGGCCAAGGCCTTTAAATGAAGGCCGGCGCAATCTCCCGGGGCGATTAAAACAAAAAAATAAAAAGCTTCTTTACCATCCATGGAATCAAAGGGGATCCCCTGGCGAGACCGGCCGAAAGCGATGATCATTTGATCTATGTTTTTCATTTTCCCGTGGGGAATGGCAAAGCCTTCCCCAATTCCGGTACTGCCAAGACGTTCCCGGTCCAGTAATACCTGCAGCACCTCTCCGGATTTCGTTCCGGGGACATGCCCGGCAATCAGATCGGCCAGTTCGGCCAATACCCCTTCCTTATCCTGGGCCTTCAGCTCGGATAAGATCAGAGCGGGATCTAAATAGTGACAAATTTTCATAAAGACATTCGGGAATGACAAAAAAGCGTCGCCGTTGTGTTAACTCGCCGGTTCAATCAATCCAAAATTCCCATCCTTCCTGCGATACAAGACATTGATCAACCGGGTTTTGGAATTGGTAAAAACCATAAATTCGCTATTCGAGAGTTTGAGTTGTAAAGAAGCTTCTTCTACATCCATCGGTTTGGCCAGGATCCTCTCGGTCTTTACAATCTGAGGAACTTCTTCTTCAACTTCTTTTTCCTCCCCTGTTTTTTTCTCTTCTGTTAACCCTTTGGTCATCCCCTCGGCTTTATGTTCTTTGACTTTTTCCCGACGCCTTTTGACCTGTTTTTCTATTTTATCCAAAACCATATCTATGGCCGAATATAAGTCCCCTGTTTCTTCCTGGGCCTTTATTTTCATCCCATTAGCCGAAATGGTCACATCAGCGGTATGTCTGAATTTTTGAATGGAAAGGACCAGATAAATTTCTATCGGCTCGTCCATATATTTTTTGAGGCGCGCCATCCGGTTTTCAGCATAGCCTTTAAGATGGTCCGAGGGATCTACATTCCGGAAAGATACAGAAATTTGCATAATACCTCCTACTCCGAACGGGTCGGAAAAATTATTTAGAACGCATCCATTGTTCCATGGGAATTTTTTTTCGCTTATTAGAGGGAAGGAGACCCAAGGCTTCCCGATATTTGGCCACTGTTCGCCGGGCAATATGGATATTCTCTTTCAAGAGAAGTTCGGTAAGTTCCTGATCACTCAAGGGGTGGGTCTGATCTTCCCCGGATATCAAGAGCCTGATCCTTTCTTTGACACTTTCTGAGGCTACGGTTTCTCCATTGGCCCCGGCCAAAGAACTGTTGAAGAAAAATTTTAATTCAAAAATCCCCTGGGGAGTATGGACATATTTATTGGTGGTCACCCGACTGATGGTCGATTCATGCATTTGGACCTCTTCGGCTACATCTTTCAGGATCAGGGGTTTCAAATGAGAAATGCCGTGATCCAAAAAATCATGTTGAAATTTAAAAATACTCTCAGCAACCCGATAGATGGTCCGCTGCCTTTGATGAATACTCTTGATCAGCCAGATAGCCGAACGCAGCTTTTCTTGAATATAATCTCGGGTGGTTTCTGATACGGCTCCCCGCTGACTTAAGGCCTGTTTGTAAAAGGCGTTGATCCTCAAACGGGGAAGGCCGTCTTCATTTAAAACAATATGGACCTCCTCCCCTACTTTATAAACGAAGATATCAGGACTGATATACTGAGACTCTTCGTCGCTGTAGAGTCGTCCTGGTTTGGGGTCCAGGTGCAAGATAACTTCTATGGCCGGGATAATCTCTTCGATCGGGGCTTGTAAAGCCCGGGCTATGGCCTGGTAATTTTTGGTTTCCAGGGAATTCAAATGGTCTAAGATAATCGACTCCACCCAGGGATTCGAATGGGTCAAATGCCGGGCCTGGATCAGCAGACATTCTTTAAGGTCCCTGGAGGCGACCCCCAGGGGATCAAATTCCTGAATACGCTTCAAAACCCTTTCTGCCAGGTCCATATCCAATCCGGTACTTTGAGAAATCTCTTCCAAAGAGGCCTTCAGATATCCGTTACCATCCAAATTCCCTATGATCTCCGATCCCATCCTCTCCTCTTCCGGGGTCAAATTGGAAAGAGAGAGTTGCCACATGAGGTGGTCGGTCAAGGAGGTTTTTTTGGAAACCATGTTTTCATAAGAGGGGATGTCCCGGTCTTCGGAAATATCTTCACTGCGAGGGGTATAATAATCGTTAAGATAATTATCCCAATCCATATTTTCGAAGGCCTGTTCCCCGATATTCACCTCGGGCTGTCGATCTTCGACCTCGGCCTCCGAACCGCCCTCGGTCTTTTCAACCTGCGAGGCTTCCAAGTCCTCGCTCAGGGCCTCTTCCAGGACCGGATTGGCTTCCAATTCCTGGTGCAGGTTCTCCAGGAGCTCCAGTCGGGAGAGCTGCAGCAGCTTGATGGCCTGCTGCAACTGGGGAGTCATGATCAACTGCTGGCTCAGTCTGAGTTGTTGTTTGATCTCTAAGGCCATCAGAGTAATTGAAACTTTTCTCCCAGGTAAATTTTTCGGGCCGTTTCGCTTTCGGCCAACTCCTGGGGAGTCCCTTCTTCCAGGACCTTCCCTTCATGAATGATATAAGCCCGATCACATACGGAAAGGGTTTCCCGGACATTGTGATCAGAAATCAGAATTCCGATATTTTTAGCCTTTAACGCCTCGATAATGTTCTGGATATCATTAACGGCCAAGGGATCGATCCCGGCAAAAGGTTCATCCAACAAGATAAAAGACGGTGAAGTGACCAGGGCCCTGGTAATCTCGACCCGCCTCCGCTCCCCGCCGGAAAGGGAATAGGCTTTATGTTGGTCCAAATGGGTCAGCTTGAGCTCCTTAAGAAGCCCGGCCAATCGGGTTTCCCGTTCTTCAGCCGAGATATCCAGGGTTTCTAAAATAGCCATTATATTTTCCCCAACGGTCAGTCGGGTAAAAACCGAGGGTTCTTGAGGCAGATAATTGATGCCTTTCCGGGCCCGAAGATACATGGGCAAATCACTGATATTTTCCTGGTTCAATAAAACAGTCCCCTGGTTGGGTCGGGTCAGGCCGACGATCATATAAAAAGTCGTTGTTTTGCCTGCACCGTTCGGGCCTAAGAGCCCGACAATTTCCCCCTCGGTCAGATGCAGACTGACCTTGTTAACCACCGCTTTCCGGTGATACATTTTTACCAGGTCTCGAACGGCTAATTGTTTCATTATTTCTCTTCTTGATGAATAACAGCCTGGACTCGATTAGAACCCTTACCGGTGACCAGGCTTCGATTCTCCTTTATCCAGACGGTGATCTCTTCTCCTTTGACCAGGTTCTTCCCCTGCCAGACCTTGGGATTGCCCGATAGAACGATGCGCTGATCCGCATTATAAAAAGTGGCTGTTTCTCCAGTAGCCACATCTTTGCCATGAACGATCTTGACTTGGCCCTTGGCTACAATCTTATCTACCCGGTTCTGGCCGGCAGGACTTTTCTTTTCGTTCCGGTTCGGTTGAGCGGCAGAAGGTTTTTTATCGGTCTCTTCGGTATAATAAATCACCATGGTATCACAATAGATCAGAAAGGGATCTTTACCCTGTTGTTCCTGCCTGGCCACAACATTTCCCGAGAAGGTAGCCAGTTTGTTTTTATTATCCGCTTCCAGGGTATCGGAGGTGACCACTATGGGGCGATTGCTTTCCAAGGGGTCCTTTTCTTTCCCATTCACCAAACCCGGCAAAAAGGATCCGACCAAAATGAATCCAATAATTCCGTAGAACAGAAATCCTTTTCTTATTTTTTTTCCCATTCCCCCCCTCCTTTCATCCCCTTCCATGATCGGGGACCCCCGACCTTCGGTCGGGGACCTTCAGAAAACTTCTCTTTGACAGGCGCTCCGTATCTGCGAATTTATCTCTAACTTTATCAGGATTTAAAAAAAGAATGGTAAAAAAGCATTCTGGCCCTTTTTTTAACCCAAAGCTTCTGGGAATCCAGGTTCATAGTGACCCCCTGACCATCCAGGGAAATATTGGGGCCTTTAAAAGAGAAATGCCCTTCTGTGAAGACCTCCCTCTTATCATCCTGATATTGAAGGGAAGGGGCCTTGAGTTCATAGCCATCCGGGGTTGAAATAACCACTTCCCCTTCAATGAAAACATTTTTTTTTTGCGTATCCAGTTTCCCCAGGTTCCCTACCAGGGTGATAGGACCTTCCCCCTTCGGGAAATAAGTCAATATTACCTTTTTAAAAGAGACCTGGTTTTGAGACTGCTGATAGGTCACCGCCTCGGCCTTCAATTCCCACAACTTAACCCCTTCCTTGACCTGAACGAAATTGATCTCCTGCATACCTATTTGGCCGGGAATCCCTTTTTCCGCCTGGACCTTAGGTGGGGGGGATGGTTTCTGGATTCGAAAAGCATATAGGCCGATCCAGAAAGCAACGACACACAGAATGCCGATGATCAATATATTCTTTAGATTTTTCACGTCAAGATTCTTATTAAATTCTCATGTCCTAATACTACAGCGACATTTTTCCCGTCATTCCCGAATGTCTTTATCGGGAATCCAGGTTTTTCAAGAGATCGTTTTTCATCCTTGCAACTTGCATCTTGTGACTTGAAACTTTATTTTTTTTATTGGCCAATATAACCAAATCTAATCCCCCGGTCAATGGATTCCTGCCGCTTTCCCCCTCCCTCATCCCACCACCGAAGAGAGTGAAGGCTTGGGAATGGGGGTCACCACGAAGCATGAAAATGTCTTTCGCCGACCCCTGGCCCCTGATCCCTGAACCCTATTTTCGTATTAATCCATAATCCCCAAGAATAGCTCCCCATTTGCCCTGGGCTTTGAGAATAAACTCGGAGACTTCCCGCACAGCCCCGTTACCCCCGGCTGTCCTGGTCACATAATCGACCTCCTTTTGAACCAAAGGATGGCCATTGATCACACTGATCGACAAGCCGACCCTTTTAAGCAGAGGCAGGTCAATAAAGTCATCCCCCATAAAGCAAACCTCTTCTTGATCAAACTTTGTTCTTTTCAGGATCATTTCAAAAGTTTTTATTTTATCTTTGACCCCTTGAAAAAGAAGGGAAATACCCAATTCCTTTGCTCTGGCCTCGACAGCCCGGGAGGATCGTCCTGACAGAAACCCCACTTCCATCCCCCACCTTTGAAGCCACCGAATACCCTGGCCGTCCTGGACGTGAAAAACCTTAATCTCCCTGCCGTTCTCATTATAAAGGATTCTGCCGTCCGTCAGGACCCCGTCCACATCAAGCAGAAGCAGACGAATTTTTTGGGCCTTTTGAAGAAGGGCCTTCTGATTCAAGTTCATACTTCATTCCGATCAACCGGCTCTGTATAAATTAGGACGCTGATTTTCGCAGAGCTACATATCGTACTCGTCACTCCAGGTAGTTCCCAACTCATGAATCGCCATAAGAGAACGTAAAAGGTCCTCTAATTTATTCAAAGGCCAGGAATTGGCCCCGTCACATAAGGCCTTTTCCGGTTCCAGGTGGACCTCCAGGAAGACCCCTTGCACACCGGCTGCAACGGCTGCCCTCGACAGAAAAGGCACGAATTTCCGTTCCCCACCGGATTCCCCTTCACGGCCTCCAGGCAGTTGAACACTGTGAGTGGCATCGAAGATTACAGGATACCCAAAACCGGAAAGAATCGGCAAAGACCGAAAATCCACCACCAAATTATTATATCCGAAGGTGGTTCCTCTTTCAGTCACCAGAATTTGGTCATTACCGGTTTCGGTAATTTTATCCAATACAAACCGCATATCCCAGGGAGAAAGAAACTGCCCTTTTTTTACATTGACCGGCCGGCCCGTCCGACCGACGGCCGTCAACAGATCGGTCTGACGGCACAGGAAAGCCGGTACCTGGATCACATCCAGGACCTGAGCGGCCTTTTCTATTTCATGGACCTGATGGACATCGGATAGAACCGGAAGTTCAAAGCGGGCCCGTATAAAATCCAGGAGATCCAATCCGGCTTCCAGACCGGGACCGCGAAAACTGTGGATCGAGGTTCTGTTGGCTTTGTCGTAAGAGGCCTTAAAAACAAGGGGAATGTTCAGCCGTTTCTGAATTTCCTTGAGCTCACGGGCGATGGCTACGGTAGTCGATTCATCTTCTATGACACAAGGGCCGGCAATTATCAGGAGCGGGGTGTTCTTGCAAACCTTCCATGGCCCTATACGTATTTCTTTCAATAGGATTCTGCCCGCTTAATGACTTTGAGAATTTTTCAAGGAATTTCGTATAAATTCCCTGAACAGGGGGTGGGGACTCATGGGACGGGATTTAAATTCCGGGTGAAACTGACATCCCAGAAACCAGGGGTGGTCGGGCAACTCGATAATCTCCACTAAAGATCCGTCCGGTGAGAGTCCGCTCAAAACAAGTCCTTTTTCCGTCAGTATTTTTTTAAAATCCATATTAAATTCATAACGGTGCCTATGGCGTTCAAATATATCCTCTTGGCGATAACTCTCGAAGGCCCGGGTGTCGGCGACCAGTTTACAAGGATAGGCCCCCAGACGCATCGTCCCCCCCTTTTCCGAAGTTTCATCCCGATGACGGACCTGACCCGATCTGTAATCATACCAGTCCCGCATCAAATAAATAATGGGATAAGGGGTATCAGGCAAAAATTCGGTGCTGTGGGCAGAAGGTAACCCGGCTACATTTCTGGAAAACTCTATAGCCGCCAATTGCATGCCCAGACAAATCCCGAAAAAAGGGACCTTATTCTCCCGGGCGAATTGAACGGCCAGAATTTTCCCTTCCACCCCTCGATACCCAAACCCGCCGGGGATAAGGATTCCGTCAGACCGGGACAGGATTTCAGTCCCTTGCTTTTCCAGTTCCTCGGAATCGATAAAATCAAGAATGACCTTGCAATCATTGCCAATCCCGCCATGGAAAAGGGCTTCATTTAAACTTTTATAGGATTCCCTTAAATGGATATATTTACCGACTATGGCGATTTTAACCGAATGGCTCAGATTTTTTATCTTCTCGTTCAGGGCAATCCAGTCTTCCAGACGGGGGGCCCGGGTCCAGATGTTCAATCTTTCGATAATCTTGTCATCCAAACCCTCTTGATGAAAGACCAGGGGGACTTCGTAGATACTTTCCACGTCCTTGGCCGTGATGACCGCATCCTTTTCAACATTACAAAAAAGGGCGATCTTGCCCTTTATTTCATTTGAAAGGATCTTTTCGGTTCGACAAAGCAGGATATCCGGCTGGATACCAATACTGCGAAGTTCCTTGACACTGTGCTGCGTGGGTTTGGTTTTTACTTCTCCGGCAGTCTTGATATAAGGGACCAGGGTCAGATGGATATAAAGGACGTTTTCCTTTCCTACATCCGATTTGAATTGACGAATGGCTTCAAGAAAGGGAAGGCTCTCAATATCCCCGACCGTGCCGCCGATCTCAATAATAGCCACATCGGTTTCATTGGCCATCGACAAGATGCTGTTCTTGATCTCGTCAGTGATATGGGGAATCACCTGGACGGTCCCTCCCAGGTAATCCCCTCTGCGTTCCTTAGTGATTACGGAATGATAGATCCGGCCGGTGGTAAAATTATTGTCCTGAGTCAGTTTGACCGAAGTGTACCGCTCATAATGTCCCAAATCCAGATCGGTTTCGGCCCCATCGTCGGTTACATAAACCTCGCCATGCTGGAAGGGATTCATCGTCCCGGGATCTACATTAATATAAGGATCCAGCTTTAGAAAGGTAATTTTCAGCCCCCGGGATTCCAGAAGGGCCCCCATGGAGGCCGAAGCCAAACCTTTACCCAGAGAAGAGAGGACGCCACCGGTTACAAAAATAAATTTTGTTTTCATTTCCCCTTCCTATCCTTCATCTGAACGGAACTTATACCAAATCGAAGAAAATGTCAACTTAAGTGACGCCTTTCTCCTTTCCCTTGAAAAAAAAAATAAAAACTATTATCATGGGATTACCTGGTTGAAAAAAATATAAAAGATTCAAGGCCTGAATCTCTCTCGGACCTTGAACCCCAAACTTCTCAATATTACCAAGGAGGGCCGATGCAAGTCAAAAACTGGATGGTCAAAAAAGTGGTTTCCATTCCCCAAAACGGTCATATCGTGGAGGCCTTGTCCTTGATGAAAAAATATTCCATCCGGCATCTTCCTGTAGTGGAAGGGAAAAACCTTCTGGGATTGATTACCGAAGGCGACCTCCGTCCGATCATGATCCCCCCCCTGATGGAAGAAATGCGTGTGGACCAGATTATGATCAAGAACCCGGTCACAGTCGGTCCGGATGAATCTCTTGAAGAGGCCGCCAGGTTGATCTACCGCTACAAAATCGGAGGCCTGCCGGTTGTCGACAAGGGGAAATTGGTAGGGATCTTAACGACACCGGATATTCTGGCGGCCTTTATCCAGTTGATGGGCGTCCTGGAGGCCAGTTCCAGAATGGATATCCAATTGGCCCCCAGGCCTAAGGCCTTTGAAGAGGCTTCGGGGATTATCCAGAAAAAAGGAGGGGAAATCATCAGTGTCGGCATGATGGGCAAAGGGGAAAAAAAGAATTATATCTTCCGGTTAAAACGGTGCCCCTTGGACCCGATCATCCAGGCCCTGGAAAAGAAAGGCCATCGCATTACCTCTTATGTAGAATGATTAATAAAAACGATACTGGTTCCTGGTTGCTCGATACTTGTTACCAGATCTCCAGTCACGAGTAACCGGTAACCAGGAACGAGCAACCAGGAACGTGCAACCCGCAACGAGGAAGAACACATGTCTCCTTCGAAAACCAAAACCCTGATCAATTTCTTAAAGCAAAACCAGCCCGGTGTCGTAGCCTTTTCCGGAGGAGTTGACAGTACTTTACTCCTTTATCTGGCCCGGGAAGCCTGGTCTGCCTCCCCGTTGGCCCTGACCTTCGTTTCCCCTTTATTGACTTCAAAAGAACGGGACCGAATTCAAAAATTGATTGAATTTCTTGGGGCCCGACTGCATCGGGTAAAAACCAGGGAATACCTAAACCCGATGTTTAAAAAAAATACTCCAACAAGATGTTATTATTGCAAGAAATCAAGAATTAAAGAGGCCCGCCCTTTTTTGAATCAAAAGGAGATTAAATTCCTTCTTGATGGGACCAATGCCGACGACCTGAAGGCCCATCGACCCGGAATCCGAGCTTCCCATGAAGCCAAGGTCATTAGCCCTTTTGCCCTTTTTGGCTGGACTAAAAAGGAGATTCGGCAGGTCAGCCGGAGTCTGGGTCTGCCTACCTGGGACCAGCCTTCTTCCCCTTGTCTGGCCACACGGGTTGCCTATGGTCAACCCATTACCCTCCCTTTACTCAAGCGCCTGGCTTATGGAGAGGACCTGTTGGCCAGGATGGGGTTCAGTGAAAGCCGGCTTCGGGTCCATAACCTACTGGTCCGAATCGAAGTCCCGGAAAAAGAATTCCCGCTTATCTTTGACCCTCAGAAGAAAAACGACCTCTTGTCCCGCCTGACTGCCCTGGGTTTCAATTACATCACCCTCGATCTTAAAGGATTTCGGTCGGGGAGTATGGATGAAGCGATCAAAAAGCGGAAGAGGATCGTCCCGCCAGGCGAAGGGGCTTAATAAAAAGTATCTGTTTAGGTTTTTCGAAATTCAAAATACTTTCTTGACAGGATTTACTGGATTACCTGGATTTTTATGCCTTTCCCGAAGAAAGGCACAAACCACATCGTCCTGCGGACAGAACCTTAGTTTCACGGGAAACGGATCAAGGTTGCTCAGAGTCTTTCGGAACTCGAGTAAAGTGCATGTAAAACCTGATAATCCTGTCAAATATTTTTTTTCAAAATCCTAATGTGTAATAATGAAAGGCGTTTCATGGAATTTCCCGATCAAATCAGTAAAAAGGCCAGGATAAGGGAAACCATGGCCCAGATTAAAAATAAGCTCCTGGTCCTGAGTGGCAAAGGAGGGGTAGGGAAAAGCACTGTAGCGGTTCATCTGGCTGTTGCTTTATCCGACAGAGGATTTTTAACAGGCCTTTTGGATATCGATCTGCACGGCCCGAGTATCCCCAGGATGCTGGGGCTTTCCGATAAACGGGTTACAGCCGAGGGGGGGTTACTCATACCCTTAGCCTATAGCGAAAAATTAAAGGTCCTATCCATGGCCTCCATCCTGGGGGATCAGGATACGGCGGTTATCTGGCGGGGGCCGCGTAAGGGGGGGGCCATTCGGCAACTCCTGGGGGAAGTCCTTTGGGGGCCGTTGGATTTCCTGGTTATTGATGCCCCCCCGGGGACCGGAGACGAGCCCCTTTCCGTGGCTCAATCCATTCCCGGCGTTAAGGCTATTGTGGTAACCACCCCCCAACAAGTGGCCATCCAGGATGTGCGAAGGTCCTTGCAATTCCTGGATAAGTTATCTCTGCCCATCATCGGAGTGATCGAGAACATGAGCGGTCTCATCTGCCCCCATTGTCATAATGAAATTGACCTTTTTAAACATGGGGGAGGTGAGGCCCTGGCTCAAGAGTGGGGAGTCCCTTTTTTAGGCAGAATTCCCCTTGAACCCGAGCTGGTTTCAGGGACTGATGCCGGCCGGCCCTTTTTCACAGGTCAAGAAGATTCAGCCGTGGTCCGGGCCTTTAAACACATCGCCGAGGAGGTGATCAGGCAAAGGTAAGAATAAAATACAGGCCATAGGCTATAGGCAAAAGAAAAGGGAAAGCTGTAAAATGGTTTGGCCCATAGCCCATAGCCCATAGCCTATAGCCCATAGCCTCCTTTATTTCTTAGAAAAATAGATAGGACCGAAATAGGATTCGGCTTTGCCCTGGGTATGTTGCGTATTAATATACAGGGCTATTGCCCCCACCTTGGGCGGCTCTTTCTTGAATAACCTTTTATAATCCTCATAGACATTTCTTTTTTCCTGAACCCACTGATTCAGCTTTTCAGGACCGGCCTGAAGGACAATGACCTTGGATTTTGACCAGGCCGGGCTCTCCCCTTCCCTGCCTTTGTTTTTAGGATTGCTTTCCCAGAGATAGCCGACCAGTTCGGTATTCAGCTTGGCCGGAAAACGAGGGAATAAGACATAGACCTGAGCGGCCTGATCATCGGTCTCTTTTTTAAGAAAATCGCCTCGTTCCGGAAGATCGGTTACTTTCCATTTCCAGTTCAGATAGGGATAATCTTTGATACTAAAATCCATTTCTTTTTTTATACCATAAGAGGCGTTAGTGGACCGGAAATGGATAAAAGCGTTCTCGCCGGATTTCTCCATGAGTATATCCGGGGTCCCGGTCTTTTCCTCTAATTTCCAATCCTCCGGAATATTATCTGCCGAATGGCCGCCGGAAAATTTTTCCACCCATAATATCCCTTCCTGGGCCGAAGGGCTCAGGATTAGAGTCAAACATAGAGTGATACAAAAACCAAACCATAATCCTTTTCTCATTAATTTTTCTCCTTTACCATCTGCTAATGAAATTACGATCTTGTCATATTTTATTTATAACCCATTTCCTATTTTTTTTCAAATCCCGAGTAATTCCATTCGATCGGCGAAAAATTGTTTTTGCAATATCAAAGAGAAAGTTTTAATATGTTTAAAGAATTCAAAAGAAGGAGGTCCTTATGGCTCAACCAAAAGTCCCCATCAGACATTACCAGCAATTAGCTAAACTCTTCCCCGAGGCCATCTCCGCCCTTGAAAACCTTGGCACAGCCGTTCGCGATTCCGGTCCGTTAAAAGGGAAAACCGTCGAGCTTATTCAATTAGCCGGAGCGGCAGCCGTCCAGTCCGAAGGCTCGGTCCATTCCCATACCCGCCGGGCTATTCAGGAAGGGGCCACAAAGGAAGAAGTCTATCACACCTTATTGCTTCTGATCTCGACCATTGGGTTTCCCCGCACCTCGGCGGCCATGCGCTGGGCCGAGGATGTCTTGAGCAAGGGTAAAAAGAAATAATTATGCCCTTTATTTCGGTGCGGGACATCCAGGTATATTACGACGTTCAGGGCACAGGTCCCCGTTTGTTAGGCATCAGCGGTACGGGCGGAGATTTGCGCCGTTCGCCGACGATTTTTGACTCGCCCTTAGCCAGGCACTTCGAGATCCTGGCCTATGATCAACGCGGCTTAGGTCGAACCTCCAAACCGGATATCCCTTACACCATGGCTGATTATGCTGCCGATGCCGAAGGGTTGCTGGAGGCTTTAGGCTGGGACTGCTGTTCAGTCATGGGGGTTTCCTTCGGGGGGATGGTGGCCCAGGAGTTGGCCCTCCGTTTTCCGGACCGGGTGGAACGACTGGTCCTGGCCTGCACCAGCAGTGGTGGAGCCGGCGGTGCCTCTTATCCCTTGCATGAACTCTTCGACCTCCCCATGGAGGAATATGTTCACCGCATCCTCGTTTTAAGCGACACCCGCCGTGACCCAGCCTGGCAGGCTGCCAACCCGGAGCAATTCCAGACCTTGATCAACCTGACCCTGACAGGTCTTAAAGTAGGAGTCGACGAACCCGGGCATCGAATAGGCGCCTGCCGACAACTTGGGGCCAGGGTCGATCATGATACTTATGAGCGACTTTCCACTTTAAAAATCCCGACCTACCTTTGCAGCGGTCTATACGACGGCATCGCGGCCCCAGCCAACCTCAAAGCCATGCAGAAAATGATCCCGGGGGCTCGGTTGGAACTTTTCGAGGGAGGGCATCTATTTTTTCTGCAAGATCCGCGGGCCTTCGAAAGGATAACAGCCTTTTTGATGGGTGATTTGGATGAGTAAAACTTTCTAAAAAGATAGACTGGTTATGGAGGTTATAGAAACTATGGAAGGATGGACCGAAGAGGAAATCCGAAACAAGGATTTAATGGCCCCCTGCGGCTTATATTGCGGGGCCTGCGGCGTTTATATCGCAACCAGGGACGGAAACGAGAAATTCAGGGCCATAATGGGAAACCTCTATGGAACGAAACCGGAAGAAACGGCCTGTCTGGGATGTATGCAGCCCGATCCTCCGGAAATAATGTATAAGTATTGCGCCGCCTGCCCGATCAGGGATTGCATAAAATCCAAAGCCTATTGCTCCTGCCATCAGTGTGCCGATTGGCCCTGTACTATAACCGATAACTTCGGATTTGCCACGGGCCAAAGGGTCATGAAAAGGGCTATCCCCCTCTGGCGCAGCAAGGTGGCTGAGTATGGTGACGAGAAAGGCAGCGAGGAATGGGCCCGGGCGGAATTGGAACGCTATCACTGCCCGGATTGCGGCAACCCCCTTTTCAGAGGGGCTCAGCACTGCCGGGTTTGTAAAAAACCGGTAGCCGATGGATTGGATGGATCCCTATGATTGATAATTACTGAGGCAAACTGATAGGCGCTTAGTAAGCGAACATCGACTAAGTTTTGTCGATCAGGTGAGCTGTGCCCCTCTACCGTTATTCCGGCAAGATTTAAGCCGGAATCCAGGGACTTTGATTTGCAATTTTCTTAATAAACCTGGATTCCTGATAAAGACATTCGGGAATGACGAAAAAGGGGATCTACAGTGTTAAGTCAACTGCCCCATCAGGTGCCACCTCTTCCGGGATAACTCCCGGACGAAGCTTAAGCGCTTAGGCCCTGGATCTGCAAATTTATCTCTGACATTTTGAGTTACAGGTTGCGGGTTATCAAGCTTCCATCTTCTCAACCCGTAACCCACAACTCGTAACTCATAACAGAGGCATTTTAAATATCTTTTGTTTGACTTTAAAAGGAGTTACAGAATATCTTTCAATCCTTCCATCAAGTCTTTCAAGGCCCTCTCAACCTCAGGACCCACTTTCTTTAAAGGTGCTCTCGGCTCACCACCGAAATAGCCCATCAGATCCATGGCCGTTTTCAGCCCGCTTATACCATAAGTCACGGTGACGGCATTGGCCATGGGGGTAAGCCGGTTCTGAAGCTCTCGGGCCTCAGCGTATTGGCCTTCCATATAAAGGTCTATGATCCGGGTGCACAGCTCGGGGAGAGCATTGGCTACCGCCAGAATGCCGCCGACCGCACCGACGCACAGGGCCGGGAAAAGGACCGGAGCGGAGCCGACAAATACTCCGAAATTTTTGGTCGACTGATGGATAATCCGGCTGAGTTGGTCGATATTACCCGAACTGTCTTTACAGCCGATGATGTTCTGGTGTTTGGAGAGCCGGGCCAACAGGTTCGGATCCATGTTGACCCCCGTAAACTGGGGCACATTATAAACGAGAATGGGAATACGGGAGGCCTCGGCCACGGCCCAAAAATGCTCATACAGGATTTGGGCCGTCATGGACCCCTTAAAGTAGTAAGGGGTCACCACCAGGGCCAAGTCGGCCCCTATTCGGGCAGCCTCATTGGTAAACCGGATGGTTTCAATGGTGGATTCCATGCCTGTCCCCACGAGCATAATCTTCTCTTTGGGGATAGCCTCCCGGGAGACTTCGATAACCTTGATCTTTTCCGCTTCACTCAGATAGACCGCTTCTCCATTCGATCCCAGGACCAGGTATCCGGAGAGCTTGGTCCGGTTCCACTTCTGGAAATTCTCTTTTAGCCGATCATAGGCCACTTCACCCCCGACGAAAGGGGTGGTGATGGGGGGCATTATGCCATGCAATTTCATGATTCCTCCCTTGGAAGGTTTAAGGTTCAAGTATTAGGTTCAGGGTTCGGAGAAACCCATTTTCATGCCTTGAGCTTTGATTTCAGCTTTCAGCTTGAGCTTTTTCCCAATCACCGAACTCCGAACTCCAAACTCCGAACTAAATTTTTATTACTAACGCAGCACCGCTCTGAGTGCCGCAAGCAACCGCTCCACATTCTCCTTCCTGGCCGTATGCCCCATGAGCCCGATACGCCAGATTTTACCTGCCAATGGTCCCAAGCCGCCGCCGATCTCGATTTTAAATTCGCTACGCAATCGTTTTCGGATTGACAGTTCGTTCACCCCATCCGGGACGCGGACGGCGTTCAACATGGGCAGACGAAAGGGTTCTTCCACCAGCATCTTCATCCCCAACCCTTCCAACCCTTTTACCAATTCCAGGTGGCTTTCCAGGTGGCGCTGAAAGACCTTTTCCGGCCCTTCTTCAAAAATCAGCAAAAGGGCTTGATAGAGGCCATAAAGCATGTTCACCGGGGCAGTGTGGTGGTAAACCCGATTCTGTCCCCAATATTCGGCAATAAGGGTCAGGTCCAGATACCAGTTGGGTACTTTCGTTTTACGGCCCTTCAACTTGGCCATGGCTTTGTCGGAAAATGACAGGGGCGCCAAGCCAGGAGGACAGGAGAGGCATTTTTGGGTGCCGCTGTACAGTACATCGATATTCCAGTCATCCATGCGGACCTCCAATCCCCCCAGACTGGTGACCGTATCCACCAGGTAAAGGGCTTCTTGTCCTTCGAGGAACCTCCCGATTTCGGCAACGGGATTCCGCACACCGGTAGAGGTCTCGGCATGGACTACGGCAATGATCTTATAAGATTCCTGTCGGATCTTTTGCGCCACCGCCTCCGGCTCAACCGGAGTCCCCCAGGGAAACTCCAGGACATCCACCTGGGCCCCCAGCCGGCCCGCCACGTCCTGCATCCTCATACCAAAGACACCGTTTTTGAGAATCAATACCCGGTCGCCGGGTTCCACCAGGTTCACAAAAGCGGCTTCCATGCCGGCCGAACCCGTTCCTGATATGGGGATCGTCAGGGTATTTTGGGTATTCTTAATCCGGCGGAGCAGGGACTTTAGTTCTTCCATGATATTCAGGAAATAAGGGTCCAGATGCCCCAGGGTCTTTTGGCTTAAGGCCCAATAGACTTCAGGGGGAACACAAGAAGGGCCGGGGCCCATCAGTAAAATTTCTTCAATACCGTCCAACAAATTCTTCATAGTTCTTCTCCTGAATAGCGTTAAAATTTAATCTGTTAACGAAAATATCTTATTTTCTCCTTAACATCTTTTCTGGCCATGGTCCCGGGAGAACCGGCGGCCTTTCCAAGACAGACAATCGATATGGGAGATTTTGCCGGATCGATCCCCAGGATCTCCCCCAAGGCCTTCCGATCAAACAGGGTGTACCATAAGGTCCCCAGATCCAGGGCCTGAGCGGCCAGCATCATATTCTGGATGGCCGCGGCGCAGGCTAATTGGTAGGCCACTCCTCCGCCCTCCATAAACATATCGGCCCCGGTCTTCTGGGGATCGCCCACCACAACAATCAGGACCGGCGCTGACTTGAGAAAATCCACCTGATAGCGGTCCAGCCACTTCCAGCCGCTTTTTTCAAAGATCCATTTCCGACGGCCGTCGGCCTCGGCATAAATCTTTTCCTTCATTTCATTGCCGGTGACCACAATAAATTCCCAGGGCTGGGCATTCAAAGGGGATGGCGCCCAGGTAGCGGCCTCCAGGATCTTTTCAATGGTGGCCTCCTCCACCGGGTCGGGTAAAAAATTCCGGCAACTCCGTCTTTCCTTAATCGCTGTAAAAAGATCCATCTTCAGGCTCCTTTCTATCTGTTTTTCTCCCTGGTTTCCGAACTGCTCGTGTGTTTCAAAAACCAAAAGCGAATGGGGTCTATAAGTCAATAGTTTTTCAATTTCCAGATCAGAAAATTTCAATTGTCGAAAGACTCGTTTACAGTAAATCGGGTCCAGCGTCTTCTTCCCGGTTTGAACCGGGGCAGAATATCTCTTGCTTTCTACTACCCTGGCATAAATAGCATGGTCGGTTGATCCCTGCCGAACAAAGCCTGCCCCGCCCTTTTCAAGAAGTCTTATCAATTCCTTGCTCGATAGAGATGGAATATTAGACATAAGAAGGAACCTCATGGATTTCCAGCGGCTTCAGGATAAAACCTTCTTCCGGTTCCTTAATCCAGTCTGGTTCCGTATCTCCTAAAAATTCAATAAAATCCTCAATCGGCATCGGATGGGAGATTGTCTCCGGATGATCCTTGAGGTCGGTGAGATATAATTCTATGGTTCCTTTTAAATTCTTCTCCACATCAGCCAAGGTGTCCCCACGAGCGGCCACATTCAGCTCTAAACAAACGGCCACATATTCCAGCTTGCTCTTGCGAACGATAACGGTATACTTCTTTCGCATAACGATCTCCCTTGCCTCAAAAATTAAATAACCACAGAAACAAATACGATTAAATCTTCATGCCCGAGGGGACTCCCCGAAACATGAAAATGGGTTTCTCCGAACTTTGAACATTGACCGTTGAACCTTGAACGGCATTTTCGAATCAAACCCGATCTTACTCGAAATAGTCCGCAAGTTCAACAGGAAGCTGGGTGGTGTCAACCTGAAAAAGCTCGATCAAAACATCGTCCGGGGCCGGGACCATGACATATTTCCAGAATCCAAAATCAACGATCCCTTTCTGAAAATGGACTCCCATAAACTTTAACCGTTCAATCACCGCCTCGATATCATCGGTCTGTATTCCGAAATGATGGATATTGCCCCTGACCGGATGCCTGGGCGGCTGATCATAAAGATGTACCCTGCCCTTCCCGATCCGGATAAAGATATTTCTGGCCCCGGCCATTTCCAGATCGGCAACAACCTTTCCCCCAAAGCCATCGGTATAAAATTGAATGCTTTTCTTTACATCGGAAGCAAAGAGATGGACATGATGGACATGACAGATCAAATTCAATCCTCCTGACCGGATTGTCACGATGACAAATCCTGCATATTGGGTGGACTCCGATTGAGGATTTCCGGAATCGGAAGCAATGCCCGCGGTTTACCCGTCTTTAGAGTTCAGAGGAACAGAGGTCAGAACCCTGATGGGGACAAAACAACCCGAAAACCAACGTTGTTGAGCCTGCTGACGGGATAGTTTCTGCTACGGTACGCGGAACGGAGGTTCCTATGATAACTGAAGAACGCCCCCCCGCGCAGCACCGGGGCTTTTTCCTTTAAGGTCTTCTTGTTTGTCCTCTGGTGTATCGAGATAGGGCTTAAAGATGCTTCCCGTCCATTCCCAAACATTCCCGGCCATATCCAGACAGCCAAAAGGACTTGCACCACCAGGAAAACACCCCACGGCACTGGTAGTTCCAATCCCTGTGTCGCCATAGTTCGCCTTATTCGGATCAACCTGGTCACCCCAAGGATAAATGTGACCATCCGGTCCTCGGGCCGCCTTCTCCCATTCGGCCTCGGTTGGAAGCCGTATTTCCCATTGTTCTTTCTGTACCCGCCTGGCTATCGGCTCCGGGGTGGCAGGGCTGTTTTTCAATTGCACCGTCAACCACCGGCAGTAAGCCCGGGCATCATTCCAGGAGACATACACCACGGGATGGTTCTCTAAACCCTTAAGACTATCTTCATCCTTTGGCTTGTGTCCACTTTCTTGCACAAAGGCCTTGAACTGGGCCACGGTCACAAGATACTTGGCCATATAATAGGTTGACAGATAGACCTCGTGTTGCGGCATTTCAGCATCATAAGCTTCTTTGTCCCGGTTCTTGTCGCTGCCTATCAAAAACGAACCTTCAGGAACCTCCATAAATCCCAGCAGAGGCTCATCAGGCAAATACCAGGTATCGGCCCGAAACCGCGGGTCACCCAACTTGGCCAGAGTATTGCCGGCGACAACGCGCTCTCCTTGGGCAAGTACTCCCCTCTCTAACCATTCTACCAGCCATTTCCGAACACGACTTATAATTTTTTCGTATCTGGACCTGGCCCGTACGGTATCAAGACCGATCTCGAGTAAGGCCTCACCCGCCAGATTTGCGGCCCTCCAGGCCTTCTCTGATATATCCTCCCCGGGTACATCGTCAAAACACAGAGCATCGACAACATCTACCGCTACATGAATCATTTTCTTTGTCCTGGACATGATCCCTACGGCCCAGAGTACAACCTCACGCCATTGTCCATAATTTTCATGAGCGAAAGAGGCAGCATCATCAGGGAAATTGTCCTGAACAGCAAGGAAAGCACCTGCGAGGTACTCCTGATAGCTCCTGTGAGGGAAAGCGTACATCCCTGGACCTCTCTCAACCAGTAGACCGGCTCTCTCTTTTATGTACTTTGCCACTTCACTGGCCTTGTCCCAGCTACCCTCCAGGCTGTCTTGTAAAACTTCAAGTAGTTGAGATTCTGCTATATCGGCAACACCCTCCGGGTTTCCCTGGGAATTGTGGGCCACAAAAGCCACGCGCTCCAAGGCCGATTCCAGCGTTTTGGCACCCACTATCTTTGTTATTCCGCTTTCTTTCCCGAGCCTGCCCTCTTGCCAACGAACCAGAAGAAGTCTCACCATTTCTTGATAAAGATCCACACGGTCATCCGGGAGCTTTCCCCATGAAAATTGAAGGGACGCCATCATTGTGAGCTGTAAAGGATTCACTGCAAGAGGCATCAAATCAGGTCTTTTAGCCGCTGTCTGCAGCCAATGGGTTAGTTCTTTTGCTTCTGAACGATTTTTCCACCCCAAACGGCAAGTCTCTTCATACCAATGGCTGACCAGAGTATCGATCTGGTCTTGATTCAGGGACGCCAGAGTGTGGGCTGCAAATCCCTTTAATTGCCAGGTGGTATCCTGATAGGCATAGGTCCGGCCGGTCACCAAGTACCGGTTTTGCGGGTCTCGGTGACTCCTCACAAAATCTACCAAGGTGTCCCGTACGGCCTCACGCATTCGCGGTTCTGCCACCTCATCCAAACCGTCAAAAAGGAACAATACTCCTCCTGCCAAGGCTTGTTTTCGGAGATAAGCGGTCAACTCCGGGAAACACTCGTCTGTCAAGCAATCGGCAAGGAAGCCCCAGATTCCGGCGCTCTTTCCAGTGCAATGCCGACTGGCAGCGAAATCACGCAATGTTACACGGATCGGCAATAAAGCTCCGTGGGTCCACTCCGGTTCAATTTTTTTAAGCCACTTTTCTCCAAATTCCGGTTTGGATTTGCCCATTTCTTCAAGTCGGGCCCCGGCCAAGCAAAGGGCCAGATAGTTTGCAAATGTAGATTTACCGCTTCCCGGATCGCCAAGAAGAACAATCTCCCTTTCCCGGTCAACCGCTTGCAAAGCGGAAAGTGATTTGGTTTCGGTTTGCAACTTTAGGGTGACTTTCCCCTTTTTGTTCTTAATTTTCCAACCGGATTCATCCATTTCCTGAATAATTGAACGCGTATTTAATCCCACATACAATGACTGCAAGTTCATGATGTGTACGCGCGTCCTTTCTGCGGCCAAGGGATCTATAGTACCGAGGGGCAAGGCGTTACATATTTCCTGCATCCTTTGGAGATAGTTTTCTTCCAGTAGTGACATGTCAATGTCTTTAATCCTTGGGACCGAAGGACCCTTCTTTCTATTCTTTTTTGCCGACTTTTTTGCCGAAACCGAAAATTGGAACTTGTACTGTCCATTCTTTGCGTTTTTGTAGGTTTGGGTATCCTCAGTCCAGAATCCGCCACTACGATCCGAAAACATCCGCAAAAACAAAATCCCCCTACCGGTTTTTAAATCCAATTGAACATAGTTATAGGAATTTCGAGACTGACGGGTTTCATAGCAAGCACCGGCCGCCACGATCATGGAGGAGGCATCCGGTGTCGACTCAAGCCCAAGACCTGCATCGTGAAGATGCCCGTGGAGGATGAAGTCGCATTTCTCCATCAACATGGGCATGCAGTGGTCCCGATCAAACTTCCAATACCAGTCAAAGGGATGATGCATGAGGGCAATATAAAGATCTGCCTTTGGAACTTTTTCGAGGACTTCCTTGACCTGGCGTTCCCCTAAAACTAATTTTCCGTATTCCTCCCCTTCTCCCCGGGCAAGAATAGCAGAATTAAGCCCCAACACAGCCACTTTGTGCTCCCCGACGGGAAGAATCTTTTCATAGAAATAATGGTTTTGATCAAACAAAAGGCATTCTTCAAAATATCCCTTCACAAATTTTCCGAATTTCTTTAGCCTCTTCAATAACAGGCTTCTGTCCCCCTTGCTCGCCAGGACCTCATTCACAGATTCCTCATCTTTCAAAGATGCTGCCATGCCTATCACACCCCGTGTGATAGCGCTCCTGTCCACATCGTGGTTCCCCGGTACAATAAAAAGCCGGTCTTTTTTCCCGACAAGTCCTGCGGCCTTTAATAAATCATCTAAAAAGGCCTTCGCAAGGGTATATTCCTCTTTCGACCCGCTAAAAGCAACGTCCCCGGTCACGACAATGAAATCAGGAAAAATGGCATTTTCTTCTCTCCTTTGCCGGATATCTTCAAGTAACTTCTTCAGAACAAGGTCTTGGTCCCAGGTGTGATTTTTATTCGATTCATCAACCCGAAAATGCAGATCCGACAAGTGCAACCAGGTTATTTTGCTCACGGCCCCTCCGTTGGTCCTTTATCTTTTGAACACTCCCCTTCCAAAAACCGCCTTGCGCAATCCCACGGTATTTCCATACCGAAACCATAGTGGAGCCAGAACAACACGAAACCCAAAATTGTAACCCCTGCTGACGGGATTAAGCCTGTTACGGTACGCGGTACGGAGGTTCTCGTTGAACGCCCCCCCGCGCAGCACCCGGGACTCATCTCCTGATGGGCTATTCAGGCACCACTCCGAAATATTCCCAGCCAAATCCATACAGCCATAAGGTCTTCCATCACAAGGAAAACAACCCACGGCACTGGTTGAACCAATCCCCGCGTCATAAGAATTCGCCAAATTCGGATCAGCTTGGTCACCCCAGGGGTAGATGCGACCTTGCGGTCCTCGGGCAGCTTTCTCCCACTCGGCCTCCGTTGGAAGGCGTATTTCCCATTGTTCCTCCTGTATCCGCTTTGCTATTAGCTTCGGCGTGGCTGTCCAGTTTTGCAACTGCTCCGTGAGCCATCGGCAGTATGCAAGGGCTTCATACCAGGTGACCCCTACGATGGGATGATTAGGAAGATTGAAAGGTACACCATAATTATGAGGTCTCTCACGAAAATCGGTCTCCCTTGTTTCCTTAATCTTACCACTCCTCCACACTTCAGCCTTCTCTGCCTCCTTCCAGTATCGATCTTGGCTATACCCGCCATCCTCAACAAACATCTCATATTGGGCCATGGTCACAGGATACCTGGCAATATAATAGGCAGGAAGAAAAACTTCATTAGGGATCTCTACAAATCCCAGTAGAGGCTCATCAGGCAAATACCAGGCATCGGTCCGAAACCGCGGGTCCCCTAACTTGGCCAGTGTATCCCCCGCAGAAACCCTTTCTCTGGCAGCCAACCGACCCAAGCTCAATATCTGGACCAATCTCCCTCGGATTCGATCTCTCAATTCCACGCCCATTTCCATCTGCTCAACCCGGTTGACACCAATCTCCAGGATGATGTCTCCGGCAAGCCAGGCTTTGTACCACGAGACATCTTCATCCTTCAATTCCTTCGGAGATAACTCACTCAAAAGCACAATGGATTTTTCAAGTTCCCCATTGACATAAAACAACCGTCCGGCCGCGAGAAGGATGACATCGCGCCAAAGGGCCCCCTCTCCGGCCAGCCCGGCCGCCTTCTTGGCAAAATCGGTTTGTATGGAAAGATGGGATGCTGCGAGATACTCCTGAAAAGTGCGGTGTGGGAAACTATATACTCCAGGCTCTCGTTCCAGCAGCAGCCCTGACCTCAGCTTGATGGCGTCAATCATTAGCTGAGACCAATCCAAACTTTTAGTCGGATGAAGCTCTGCCAGGGCCTTTTGCAAATGCCACTCCTGTATGTCCGCCCGGGAATCTCCTTTTTTGGCACCGCCTGTTTCCTGGGCCAGGAAGGCCAGATGCCAGAGCACCCTTCTGAGGTCTGCATCCGTTCGTCCGGCCTCCCAAAGAAGCTCACTTAGACGTGGTAACGACTTCTCTCCTCCGATAGCCTTGTTCTGGTCCCAGCGCCAAAGCAATATATCGACGGCTTCTTCGTAAAGCTTGGCCCTGGCATCAGGGAGTCGGCCCTTGTGGGTATTCACCAGGGCCATAACGGTAATCAAAAGGGGATTGGAAGCCAGTTCACGGATATCCGGCCGCCTCATTGAATCTTCCAGTCCTCTTTTTAATGTTTCGGCCTGGTCGGTTTTAAGCGTGCCAAGATGGACCAATTCTGTGTACCAGGCCTTAATAAATCGGCTTATCATGTCTTCATCAAAGGCCGCCAACTCAAGATACGGAAACTCATTTAGCTTATAACCTTCATGCTGATACGAAAGGACCCGACAAGTGACAATCAAGCGTGTCTCGGGATAGCGTTTGGCAAAGGCGCGTATGGCCTCCCGAACAAAAGCGCTTCTGGCTTTATCCGGGATTTCATCCAGACCATCGAGCAAAACAATAACACGACCCTCCTCAAGAACCCGTTCGAGGGGAGCCGCCACAGATTTTAGGTTCTGGGCTTCCAGGCGGTTAACAATGAAGTTCCACAGGTGACAGGGCTCGGCCGTCGTATCGCAGGTTCGACTCCATTGGGCAAAATCTCGTAGAGTCACCAGAACAGGGATAAGGTCGGCCTCTGTATCCGGCCAAATGGAAAGACGGGCCAACCAATCGCTTTGAGGTTCCAGGCGATGGGCCGCTAAGCATAAAGCAAGATGGTTGATAAAGGTGGTTTTGCCGGAGCCGGGGTCCCCAAGCAGCACCATCTGTTTATTTTGAATAGCAGCCTCCAGGGCACTCAATGGCCGGGTTTTCTGTTCTTCTTCCGGAGAAGTGGCTCGATTTTTTTTTATCCTTCTTTTTTACCAAAATAAGGGCCTTTGTATTCAAATCAATATAAACCCGGGCCAGATCCATGCGTTGTTGTTTGCTACCCGGATCACTGGCTTCGATATCGAGTCCGCGCATCGGTAAGTCTCTAATATCGTCCCGGAGAACCCGGCAGTAGGTGAACAGAGCCTCATTGGTTTCTGAACCTAAGGCACTGAGGTATCCTTGATCGAGCAGGTATTGGGATTGGTTCCCTCCTCTGGTAGCCAGAATCTTCCCTGGTTGAATGATGAGGGTCCCTGGTTGAGCAAACCGGATTAGTTCCACAAGCTGTCCCATCCTGCCCGCCATCTCCCGCAGGAGTTGGGTCTGCTCTAATAGTTGATTAGTCTGAATAATGCCCTGCAATTCCGGTTCAGTAGTAGCAGCGGCCAGGAAGGCGGCTTCAAAACTCGTTATCGATTCTTCGAAACTTAAAACCGGCAAGGTCTCCGGATCGTACCCTGCGTGCTCAAAGAGATATTTCAATTCGGACACATCGGGCAGATTTCCCTTGAGTAGATCCCTGAATTCCTTGCCCACATCCTCATCAGCGGCGAAGCGCTCAAAAATATCGGCCAGAAGTTGTATTTCCTCCGGTTTATCGGTTGTCGCTTTGGCCAGCAAAGCGATCGTTCCGGCCTGTACACATCTCTCCAGGGCCTTCTCTTTCTCACTGAGGCTGAAGGAATCCTTAAGACGTCCTCCCAGGGCCTTTAAAATCACAACAGTCAGGTCTGCAGCCACTTTGGATAAATACCCAATTTCAAACGGACCCATATCCCCCCACTTTTTCTCGGAGAATTCTTGTTAGATTTATTTGTCTTGAAGGAAGGCTAAGTACACCTTCTAACTCCCGATAATAGCGCTCGATCTCAAAGGGCTTTGGGCTCCCCTTCCAGGGCAGCACTTTTATCCCTGAACGATTCCGGTTCTCATCTTTCCTCTAATCTTATACAATTTGTCAATCCAATTTACAAATTATTACTTTTAGATAGGTCCATATCCTTAAACAATGGGTGACGGGAGCCCTCCACTTTTTCCTTCATTTTAAGAACATAGGAAGGCCTTATTTCCTGTTTCCACCGGGGATACCCTCCCAGCCAGACATAATTCAAGAGTTCAGCCAATCCCTCTTTACTGAAAAGATAGTCCCTTATTCGGATCTTTTTCCCGGCCTCTTCCAAAGTAATCGCTATTGGAGACAGGGGTGTGTATTTTTCTATCAAGGCCTTTACGATTTCCCTGGTTTTAAACCCCTCCGGATTCTGTTTAAACAGCTCAAGATCTCGGGGAAAAGGAAATCGGCGGTACACCTCGCCGATAAATCCCTTCAGCCTGGTGCCTCTGATGGCTCCATGCAAATCCCCGATATCCCCCTGGTTCAGAATATACCCGTCCCATTCCATCCCGGAGAAATCATCAGGGTCCTTATCGGCCAGGCGATTGATATAGCCGCAAAAATCCTGGGCAAACCAGAAATAATTATTAAGAAGCAGGAGATCGGACTCGATATTAAAAAATCCGAAAACCACTTCTCCGTGGCTTAACGATGAAAAACCTAACGGCATGGGTTTGACAATAGGGCACCCCTCGGGTAATGCGCTCCCTATCCCTGTTCATTTTCGATATTATATTGCTATATTAAAGGGGGGTTAAGTTCAAGGGAAAATGCTGGAGGGGCTGATGATAAAAGACAATGGACAGGGGATAATTTTTAGTATAAGGGTATTCTGAAAAAAATGCGACCGGTCTTTTCTGGTCGATAAAAAGGAAAAGGCGGATCGTTTAATACAATAGAAAAGGAGAATAGCCATGTATAATCTGGATGGTCAGGTAGCCATAATCACAGGAGCGGCCAGCGGGATCGGCCGGGCCATTGCTTTACGTCTCTCCAACGAAGGGGCAACCGTGGTGGCTGCGGATCTTAATGAAAAGGCCGTGGAAGCCGTAATCCAGGAAATCCTCAGTCGAGGTGGACAGGGTCTTGGATGGCCAATGGACGTCGGCAACGAAAAAGAGGTTCAACAAATGGTTCAGGAAAGCCTGAAAAAATTCGGTCGGATCGACATCCTGGTTAACAATGCCGGGACGGGAGCTACCGGGTTGGTTATCGACCATACGGTGGAAGACTGGGAAAAATCCATGAAGGTAAACCTCAAAGGGACCTTCTTATGTTCCCGTGAAGCGGCCAAAGAGATGATCCCCCGAAAAAAGGGACGGATCGTAAATATATCCTCTATCGGCGGGAAAGAGGGTGAAGAATTCATTGGCGGGTATTGCGCCTCCAAATCCGGTGTCATCAGTCTGACCCAATCTATGGCCAAGGAACTGGGGCGTTACCAGATAACGGTCAATGCCGTTTGTCCGGGATATATCTGGACGCCCATGTGGGAACAAATGGCCGTTTGGTTCAAAGAGAATTTTCCGACCCTGGCGGATAAAACTCCCCGGGAAATTTTCGAAGCCCGGGTCAAATCCGTCACCCCTTTGCGCCGTCCCCAGGACCCGGAAGATATCGCCAACCTGGTGGCCTTTCTAGTCTCCGAGGAAGCCAAGAATATCTCCGGCCAGGCCATCAATGTCGATGGAGGAGCCAAGATGCATTAGGAGGCTGGTTGCTGGTTACTGGATACTGGTTACTGGTTGCTGGATACCGGATACCGGATGCTGGTGGCCAAAAAGTCGCTGAAAAAAGGTTTTCTGAGTCTTAGAATTGTTTTAGTCCCCAAATCCCGCCAAGTTGTATCGGTTGACTTTCCATAAAAATCAATAAATTCTGGACAAAAGAGAAAAATTTTGGTATAAATATAAGTTTGGTATTTCTAATACGGTCTATGATCTTGGAAAAAGAGGCTCCATGGGTATTCAGGCTTTAAAAGGATTTAAAGACATTCTCCCCGGTGAATCGGAGAAATGGGTCTTTATGGAAGAAACGGCCCGCCGGGTTTTCCAAACCTTCGGCTTTTCGGAAATCAGGACCCCCATACTGGAAAAAACAGAGCTTTTTATCCGGTCCATCGGGTCCTATACGGATATCGTTGAAAAGGAAATGTATACGATAACGGACCGAAGTGGGGATTCGATTACCTTACGGCCTGAGGCCACGGCCTCGGTCCTCAGGGCCTTTATCGAACATAATCTCCAGGGCCAGCAACAAATCCATAAGCTTTTTTCCATCGGTCCCATGTTCCGTCATGAACGCCCGCAAAAAGGCCGGTTTCGCCAGTTCCATCAGATCAATGCCGAATATATCGGAACCGCCAGCCCCTATGCCGATGCCGAGATTATTTATTTATTGATAAAAATCCTGGACCGCATGGGTCTTCAGGAGACCCGTTTGAAAATAAACTCTTTAGGCTGCCCCCTTTGCCGACCGTCTTTCAGCGCAGCCTTGAAGGATTTTTTAGAAGGGCAAAAAGAAGTTCTCTGTCCGGACTGCCGGCGGCGGATGGAATCCAATCCCCTGCGCGTATTTGACTGCAAGGTGGAACGGTGTCAGGAGGTCTTGAGCGGGGCCCCGACCGTTACAGATTTTAATTGTCCCGATTGTCAGAAGCATTTCAGTCAGGTCCAGGAACTTATCGAACGACTTTCCGTCCAGGTCCACCTGGACCCCCGGTTGGTACGCGGCTTGGATTATTATTGCCGGACCACCTTTGAGATCAGCGCCAGCCACCTGGGCGCCCAGGATGCCGTGGCCGGAGGGGGGCGTTACGATGGCCTTATCCGGCAAATGGGCGGACCCGACCTGCCGGCAATCGGGTTTGCTATCGGATTGGAACGGGCCGCCCTTTTATTGACTTCTCAGGAAGAATGGATCAACCGACCCTTTGTTTTTCTGATCCCTTTGGGCGCAGAGGCTCGGGATAAGGCCTTTGGTCTTTTAAGGACCCTCTATAAAAAAGAAATCCCGGCCCTCATGGAATATGAGGACAAAAGTCTGAAGAGCCAACTTAAGCGGGCCGATAAAGCCAAAAGCCCTTATGCCGCCATTCTGGGCACGGAGGAGTTGAATAAGGATCGAATTTTGATCCGTAATCTGAATACCCAGAGCCAGGAAGAAATTCCGATCCCCCAATTCCTGGATTATTTTTTGGGAAAATACATAGAAAATCAAGGCGACTGGTGTAAGGTAAAAGGACCTGGGGAAAATTCCTGAATTCAGAATCCAGGGGATAGATAGTTAAGCGAAGCGATCCTTAATCAGCTTATTAAACCCTCATGTCCCGCTTGGAGCGGGACACTACGAAACCTGAAAATAGATTCAAGGTCCAAGGTTTTTCTTACTTGAAACATGCCTCTTGCATCTTGAAACTTTATTTTCGGGCTTAAGGAGAACCTATTGACTGAAAATAAACCGATCGGGCAGCGGACCCACGACTGCGGATCTCTGACAGCCCAGGATATAGGACGGATGGTCCATTTAGCCGGCTGGGTGGACACCCGCCGGGATCACGGAGGACTTATTTTTATCGACCTTCGGGACCGGGCCGGAATCACTCAGGTGGTCTTCAACCCGGAGACCAACAGTCAGGCCCATCAACAGGCCCATCAACTGCGCAGTGAATATGTGATCACCATCCACGGAAAAGTCCGGGCCAGGCCTGAAGGCATGGCCAATCCCAACCTGAAAACCGGGGAAATTGAGGTGCTGGTCAATGAGTATCAATTACTCAATACCTCCAAAACCCCGCCCTTTACCCTGGAAGAAACGGCCGAAGTCTCGGAGACCGTCCGCCTCCGTTACCGTTATCTCGACCTGCGCCGTCCCAGCCTGCAAAAAAACTTTTTTGTCCGTCACCAGGCTATCCGGTTTATTCGAAATTTCCTGGACCAAAAAGGGTTCATAGACGTGGAAACCCCTTTCCTGACCAAAAGTACACCGGAAGGAGCCCGGGATTATTTGGTCCCCAGCCGGGTCCAACAGGGGAAATTCTTTGCCCTGCCCCAGTCTCCTCAACTTTTTAAACAGCTCCTGATGGTGGCCGGCTTTGATCGCTATTACCAGGTAGTCCGCTGTTTCCGGGATGAAGACTTGAGGGCCGACCGCCAACCCGAATTCACCCAGTTGGATATGGAATTATCCTTTATGCATGAGGATGATATTGTTATTTTAATTGAAGAACTTATCTGTAAATTGTTCAAGCATATTCTTGGAATGGAAATCCCTTCTCCCTTCCGGCGCCTGACCTATGAAGAAGCCATGAACCGCTACGGAACCGACCGGCCGGACCTGCGTTTTGGGCTGGAAATAAAGGATCTGACCATACCAGCCGGCCGATCCGAGGTTAAAGTTTTTGCCGAGGCGGCCCAAAAAGGGGGATGTATCAAGGCCCTGCTGGTGCCGGGAGGTGCAGCCTTCTCCCGTAAGGAATTAGACGACCTGACCGGTTTGGCGCAGGAATGGGGGGCCAAAGGCCTGGCCTGGGCCAAGATCCTTCCCGAAGGCTGGCAGTCTCCGTTGGCCAAGTTCTTTAAAGAAGAAGAACGGAAGACCATTGACCGGACCCTGGACGCCCAACCAGGGGACCTGATCCTTTTCCAGGCCGACGTCCCCTCCATAGTCCATGAAGTCCTGGGGAAGATCCGTCTCCATTTGGGGAATCGTCAAGACCTGCCCAAAAACCAATATGAATTTACCTGGGTCCATCAATTCCCCCTCCTGGAGTACCGGCCGGAAGAAGGACGATACGGAGCGGTTCATCACCCCTTTACCGCACCGTTGGAGGAAGACCTTCCGCTCCTGATGTCCCAGCCGGGGAAGGTCCGATCCCGGGCCTATGACCTGGTCCTGAACGGAAACGAGATCGGCGGGGGCAGTATTCGTATTCATCAAAGGGGAATGCAGGAAAAGGTCTTCCAGGTCCTTAACATTTCGCAGGAAGAGGCCGAAGAAAAATTCGGTTTTCTATTGGAGGCCCTGGAAATGGGGGCCCCTCCCCACGGCGGAATCGCCTTCGGGCTGGACCGCTTGATCATGCTCATGACCGGAGCCCCTTCGCTCCGGGAAGTGATCGCCTTTCCCAAGACCCAAAAGGCGGTCTGTCCCTTGACCAACGCCCCGACCGGTGTCAGCAGAATTCAGTTGAATGAGTTGGGGTTGCGGTTGGATGTCAAAAAATAAAACTCTATCGAATATCGCTGGTGGTTACAGGGTCCAAGTATTCGAGAGGCTAATTATTAGTTCGGAGTTCGGAGTTCGGAGCAAAACTCATTACTCCGAACTCCGAACTGTTGGCCCGACTTATAACACCTTTATCCATAGACTCTTTAACCCTTAAAGTAAAAGTTTGGAAGGAAATAGTATGGCCCGCTGGAACCCGAACAAAAAAGTCTTGGACCATGAACACACGCCGTTCTGGCGCTATGAGTTGAAGGATGTCAGTGATCCGAATCTGCAGCGGGACATCTTCCCCTATGATCAGGTCTGCCGCATCGACTTCGACCATAAAATCCTCCCCATTGATCCCAGCGAAGAATTATGGATCACCGATACCACCTTTCGGGACGGCCAGCAGGCTCGCCCTCCCTATACCTTGGAGCAAATCCTCAAGATATTTGATTTTCTCCATCGGATGGGAGGCCCCTACGGGGTTATCCGGCAGACTGAATTTTTCCTTTACAGCAACAGGGATAAAGAGGCCCTCCGAAAGTGTCAGGAAAGGGGTTATCCTTATCCGGAAATTACCGGTTGGATTCGCGCCCATCCCAATGATTTAAATCTGGTCAAGGAGATGGAACTTAAAGAAACAGGGATATTGACCTCGGTCTCCGACTACCACATATTCTATAAATTGAACATGACCCGACCCCAGGCCTTTTCACAATATATTTCCATCGTTCAGAAGGCTCTGGACATGGGGATTACCCCCCGCTGCCACATGGAAGACGTTACCAGAGCCGATATTTACGGGTTTTGCGTTCCCCTGGCCATTGAACTGATGAAACTGAGAGAGGCCTCGGGTGTGGATATCAAAATTCGTCTCTGTGACACCATGGGCTATGGGGTTACTTATCCGGGGGTGGCCCTGCCCCGCAGCGTCGCTAAATTAATCCGGGCCATGATTGATGACGCCGGGGTGCCGGGACGACTCCTGGAATGGCATGGCCACAATGATTTTCATAAGGGATTTATTAATGCCACAACGGCCTGGCTTTACGGGTGTGCCGCTGTAAACGGGGCGCTGCTGGGCTTTGGAGAAAGGACCGGCAATACCCCGGTTGAAGGCCTGCTGATCGAATATATCAGCCTTCTGGGACAGGATAACGGCATTGATACCAAGGCGATTACCGAAATGGCTGAGTATTTTGAGAAAGAAATCCATTACGTCATACCGGCCAATTACCCTTTCGTGGGGACGGATTTTAATGCCACCAGCGCCGGGATCCATGCCGACGGCTTAATCAAAAATGAAGAAATCTATAATATCTTCGATACCCAGAAAATCCTGGGTCGGCCGATCAGTATTATTATTACCGATAAATCAGGGACAGCCGGTATCATCCACTGGTTAAACAAACACCTTAATCTCGAAGGTCCAAGGGCCGTAGACAAACATCATCCCGGGGTGGTTAAGATTTACAAATGGGTCATGAGACAGTATGAGGAGGGGCGGGTTACCTCCATCTCCGCCCAGGAAATGGAACGGATCAGCCGGAAATACCTGCCGGAATATTTTGTCTCCGAATTTGATGAGCTCAAACAAAAGGCCTATCATTTGGCCTTCCATATCGTTGAAGAAATTCTGGAGCGGGAAGAAATTCGCAGTATGAACCCGGTTATCCAGGAACCGGTCATGGAAAATTTTATCGAACTCAATCCTTTTATCCAGTTTATTTACATCACCAATCTGGAAGGGAAAAAAATCACCAAAAATATTACCCGCATCGTTGACCGGGCTAAATACCAGATTTTCAAGTTGGATGAGGACTTTTCAGACCGTTCCTGGTTTACCCAACCCATTAAAGACGGAAAGATCCATATTACCGATTTTTACACCTCCAAAATCACCGGGGCCTTGTGCATTACCGTTTCCGGAACGATCCGAAATGAGGGGGATGAAATCCTGGGGGTTCTGGGGATCGATATCAAATTTGAGGACCTGGCCAAAATGGACCAGAATGGAGAATTGTAGTATCGAGGCTTGACCCCGCCGGAACTAGGGTTGCTGATTGACTTTTTATAGATCCACCATTTTTTTGATCATATTTTTAATTAGACTTGACAAAACAACTTAGAATTATTAAAAACTTCAAGTTGTTATTTCGGAAATAATTTATTAAACCCAAAGGAGGAATTATTGTGGCAGCGGTATTGGCACCTATGGCCGGGAAGGTCATTGATATTAAAGTGAATGTAGGCGATTCGGTTCATGATGAGGATGAGGTGGCTATTCTTGAGGCTATGAAAATGGAAATGCCGATCCTGAATGACGGAGAAGGGACGGTAAAAGAGATCAAAGTGGCCAAAGGGGATTCGGTCGAGGCCGATCAGGTCTTGATGATCATCGAATAAAGGCCCAAACCAGACAAGCAGATTAATAAACAGATTGCGGGTGCTGACTTTGTTCCTGGCTGCAAAGCCGGCACCCCCTTAAAAATGATTAAAAAAGCCCGACTAATGTTCTGTTTTTCGGCGTTAATATTTGATCTTTCCGAAAGATTGTGAATATTTTAGTAAACTAATCAGATAGTAAGCACTTATGCCCAGGGGAGGACCTTATATCATGAAAATAGGTTCAAGGGACAGGGTTCAGGGTTTTCTCACTTGAAACTTGTATCTTGAAACTTTATTTCATATTAACTACTTCAGACAGGTGAAGGATGACAAACGAAGACCGAATTAAGGAATTAGAAGCGCTGAATGCCCAGGCCGAATTGGGCGGCGGACAGGATAAGATCGACAGTCAGCATCAAAAAGGCAAATTAACCGCCCGGGAGCGGATCGAACATCTCTTAGATAAAGATACCTTCGAGGAACTCGATAAGTTTGTGGTCCATCGTTGTTATGATTTCGGCATGCAAAAACAAAAAATTTTTGGCGACGGGGTGGTCACCGGATTCGGTCGGATCAACGGCCGGTTAGTTTATGTCTTTTCCCAGGATTTCACCGTCTTTGGCGGCAGTCTGAGCGGCCCTTTTGGAGAAAAGGTCTGTAAGATCATGGACCTGGCCTTAAAAAACGGGGCCCCGGTTATCGGCCTCAACGATTCCGGGGGGGCTCGTATCCAGGAGGGCGTCGTCAGTCTGGGAAGCTATGGAGATATTTTCCGGCGGAATGTCCAGTGCTCGGGAATCATTCCCCAAATCTCGGCCATCATGGGTCCCTGTGCCGGAGGGGCGGTTTATTCGCCGGCCATAACCGATTTTATCATCATGGTGGAAAAGACCAGCCATATGTTTATTACCGGTCCCCAGGTTATTAAGGCCACCACCCATGAAGAGGTGGAACCTGAGGCCTTAGGCGGAGCGACCAGACATAACACTACCAGCGGGGTAGCCCATTTCTCGGCCAAAGACGACAAAAAGGCTTTGGATATGATCAGGGAACTCTTATCCTTCCTGCCTCAAAACTGTAATGAGAAACCTCCCCAGAGAGAGCCCCAGGACGATCCCAACCGCATAGACCTGAATCTGAGGACCGTCATTCCGGACAACCCCCGCACCCCCTATGACATGAAAAAGATCATTCTCTCCGTGGTGGATGACAATCATTTTTTTGAAGTCCAGAAATCATACGCCACCAACATGATCGTCGGTTTCGCCCGCTTAAACGGGATGCCGGTAGGAATCGTAGCCAACCAGCCTCGGTCTTTAGCCGGTTGTCTGGATATCAATGCCTCCGATAAGTGTGCCCGATTTGTCCGCTTTTGCGATTGTTTTAATCTCCCGATTGTCACCTTTGTCGATGTCCCCGGCTTCCTGCCCGGTGTGGCCCAGGAACATGGGGGGATTATCCGTCACGGGGCCAAGATCATCTATGCTTACTGTGATGCCTGGGTACCTAAGGTCACGGTCATTACCCGCAAGGCCTATGGCGGGGCTTATGATGTCATGGGCAGCAAACACCACGGCGCCGACATTAACCTGGCCTATCCGATGGCCGAGATTGCGGTCATGGGGCCGGAAGGGGCCGTGCCTATCGTCTTCCGCAACCAGCTCAAAGAAGCCGCTGATCCGGAAAAAACCCGCCAGGAATTGATTGAGGATTATCGGCGGACCTTTGCCAGCCCCTATAAAGCTGCCGAGCTGGGGTATATTGATGAAATAATCCTGCCGGAATTCACCCGGCCCAAATTGATTCGAGCCCTGGAGTCTTTAAAAACCAAGGTCGAGGTCCGCCCTCTCCCCAGGAGACACGGGAACATACCATTATAAATAAAGGTCCAAGGTTCAAGGTCCAAGGTCCAAGGTTTGGGGCTTAAATCCTTTCACCTTATCCTTTACCTTAAACCTTATACCGAGATAATATTTGGAGAGTATCATGTTTGATCCCGATAAAACGGCCCATCTCAAAAAAGAACAAAGCGACTGGCAGGAGAAAATTGAGGCCAAACTGACCAAATCACCGGAAAGAAAAAATGCCTTTTCCACCATTTCGGAGATCCCGATCCAGCGGGTCTATACCCCGGCCGATGTTTCCGGTCTGGATTATGACCAGGACCTCTCGTTCCCCGGAGAATACCCTTTTACCCGCGGGGTTCAGCCCACCATGTATCGGGGCCGGTTCTGGACCATGCGCCAATATGCCGGTTTTGCCAGCGCCGAAGAATCCAACCGCCGCTATAAATATCTGTTGGAGCAAGGTCAGACCGGTCTTTCCGTAGCCTTTGACCTGCCTACCCAGATCGGATATGATTCCGATCACCCCTTATCACAGGGGGAGGTGGGAAAGGTCGGAGTGGCCATCGATTCCCTTCAGGATATGGAAACACTCTTTGCAGAGATCCCGTTGGATAAAGTCAGCACCTCCATGACCATTAATGCCCCGGCCGCTATCCTGCTGGCTATGTATATCGGGGTGGCGGAGAAACAGGGCGTTTCCTCCAAAGAGTTGAACGGGACCATCCAAAACGATATCCTGAAAGAATATTCTTCCAGGGGGACTTATATTTTTCCGCCCCAGCCTTCTTTGCGCATCATTACCAATATCTTTGAATTTTGCTCCAAAGAGGTCCCTAAATGGAATACGATCAGTATCAGCGGCTACCATATCCGGGAAGCAGGGTCCACGGCCGTCCAGGAAGTGGCCTTTACCCTGGCCAACGGGATTGCCTACGTGGAAGCGGCTCAAAAGGCCGGACTTTCCGTGGACACGATCGGGCCTCGCTTGTCCTTCTTTTTTAACGCCCATTTGGATTTCCTGGAAGAAATTGCCAAGTACCGGGCCGCCCGTCGACTCTGGGCCCGACTGATGAAGGAACGCTTTGGGGCCAAAGACCCCCGTTCCCTGATGGTTCGATTCCATACCCAAACGGCCGGCTGTTCTTTGACCGCCCAGCAGCCCAAAAACAATATCGTTCGGGTGGCTTTTCAGGCCCTGTCGGCGGTCCTGGGAGGAACCCAGTCCTTGCACACCAATTCCATGGATGAGGCCCTGTCCCTGCCGACCGAGGAAGCGGTCCAGATTGCCTTACGGACTCAGCAAATCATCGCCAATGAGACCGGGGTTACTGATACCATCGATCCCCTGGCCGGCTCTTATTATCTTGAGCATTTGACCACCACTATCGAAGAAAAGGCCATGGAGTATATCCGGCGGATCGATGAGATGGGGGGAGCGGCCGCGGCTATTGAACAGGGGTTTATTCAAAAAGAGATTCAGGAAAGCGCTTATCGCTTTCAGAGGGGCGTGGAAACCGGGGAACGGACCGTGGTTGGACTCAACAAGTTTCAGGTCAAAGAACCGCCGCCATCCGGGTTATTACGAGTCGATCCGGCCGTCAGGGAACAACAAATCCGGAAGATTATCCAACTGAAACAGTCACGGGACAGCCAGAAGGTTGAATCCTGTTTGGCCGATCTGAAGAAATCAGCCGAAGGCTCGGAAAACCTGATGCCTCCCATTTTAGAGGCCGTTCGGGCTTATGCCACCCTGGGAGAAATTTGCGATACCTTGCGGTCTATTTTTGGCGAATATACCGCGGTCTCAACCCTATAGGAGGTCTTATTCAATGGTTGCAGGAAGGAAAATACGCGTTCTGGCCGCCAAACCCGGCCTGGATGGTCATGATCGAGGGATCAAGGTAATTTGCCATGCCTTGCGGGATGCCGGCATGGAGGTCATTTATACCGGTCTGCGCCAAACCCCGGAGCAGATCGTGGCCACCGCGGTTCAGGAAGACGTGGATGTCATTGCCATGAGCGTCCTTTCCGGGGCCCATGATTACCTCTTTCCCAGGGTCATGGAACTGGTCAAAGAAAAAGGCTTAAAAGATGTGTTGGTGCTTGGCGGGGGGGTAATCCCGGAAGAAGACATCCCGAATCTGAAAGCCGCCGGCATCAGCGAAATCTTCGGCCCGGGGACCTATACCACGGATATCATCGACTTTATCCGGAAAAAGGTTGGGATAGAACGGCCAGCCTGCAATTAATGAGGCCCGAATTTCCTAATCGGGAACTGGAATCGAATATTTTTAATGGATTATGTGGTTACCTGGATTCCCGCCTGCGCGGGAATGACGACTTTTACAATTCCATTATTCTTTATCCATAGCTTATTGCCCATTGCCTCCTGCCGATAAGTGCCTAAAGCAGCCCCTTCTTTTTCAGTTCCTTGAAAATTTCCTGCCCCTCGTTCAAACCTCTAAAGATGGCAGCCGAGGTAATGGTAGCGGAGGAAACGGCATCGACCTTGGCCTTGAAAGAAAAAGGGTGGTAAATAAATCGGCCGACGATCTTTTTGCGCATCCTGGCTATATCGGCTTCAGTCCAGTTCTCATTATCAGTTTTGGTTAATTGGAGAGGTATAAACTGTTGAATCTTGCCGCTGGGTTCAAAGGTGACGATAAAATGGGTGTCATGACAGAGGTCGCAGGTCGGGAGTTGGCTGATCACTGCAGCAAAAAGATTTCCGGTCTGCCCTTCTTTTTTAACGGTTCCGGCATAGATGGCTCTTCCCCCTCGGAGATCAACTTTTTCAAATCCGGTTAACGCCTTGCCTTCTTCGGTAAAAGCTTCTTTGATTTTAGCTTGAATTTCCTCATCCGTCATGGGAGGCTTGGCCGTTAATATCCTGGCCTCGGTTCTTTCACCTTTTTTTTTAATATCCTCCGGATTGGTCTTCAGCAACAGCTCCAATTCCGAAAAAAGCTCTTCAACCTTTTCGGTGAACCCCAGGTGCGTCGAGGCCACGACAACCGATTTCCCTTTTGCCCCTCTTCTAACCAAAATCGAAAAGGGGGTTGGGCCTCCCCCTATGGCCTTGTGCAAGTCATAGTCAGGATCGGGAACGATAGGAAAAGGCACCTGGAAATGATCTCGAAAAATTTTAATTTCCTCTTCATTGTTGCCCACGCCAAAGGCTACGATTTTAATCTTTTTTCTGATCTCCTGCCGGGCCTCAAGGCGGGCAAAAAGCTTATTATAAACCGGAGCCATATTCTGGCAACTGGCACAATAAACATTCATAATTTCTACCAATATCACCTCAGCCTGAATGTCCTTGACGGCAAAAAATTTCTTCTTCGGAATCCCCAAATAGGTTTTATCCCTGGGGTTAACCGGGGCATTCAGAGTTGTTTTTGGAAAAATATCCCCTGCCGTGATCACTGATTTTTCCTGAGCCTGGATGGGATTGGTCCATCCCGGGGCCAATAGAACTGCCCCTGACAGAATGAACAACAACAGGTTTCTCTTAAGCATGGTCGCTCCCCCTTTCCCGCCTTTCCATTATTCTCTTCCATCTTAATGATTTTATTTTCTCCCCTTCCCGAGTTATCCACAAAGCAGCCAGCCGCCGATCCTGATTGATAAGGGACTGGCTTTCCCGCCGATCAAGGACCATGGTAGCGGTTGCCAGGGCATCGGCTTCTTCTGCCGTGGGGGCTATGATGGAGGAGCTGACCGACCAGGATGGTGACAGGCCGCTTTCGGGAGAGAGTATATGATGGTGGATCTTTTCCTGGTCGAAATAGACCATATAATTCCCGGAAGTGGCAACCGCACCATCCGTCAGAAAGATTCTCTCTCCAGTAGCCCGCTCGTTGACGGGATCATGAACCGCAATCCGCCAGGGCAACCCGGTTCCATTTCGTCCTCCGAAAACTCGGAGGTCCCCACCGGCATCTACTAAAGCATGTTCTATCCCATTTCCCTGGAGAAAACCGATAATCTTATCCACAATCGTCCCCTTGGCTATTCCGTCAAGGGTGATCCCCATGCCCTCTTTACAAAAAGAGATTTTCTTAGGTTCGATTTTTAATCCTGAGGCACCTACCCGGTTTAAAGCCTCCTGGATGGACGGGTCTGAGGGAAGATGTCCCAGCCTGTTTTCGGTTTCATAAAGGTCCAGAAGAGGTTTGACGGTTACATCAAAAAGACCTCCGGTCCTGGAATGGATCATCAGGGATTGGCGCAGCACCTTAACCAGTTCCGGCGGGGGATTTTTAATAAAACCTCTCTCATTCAAATAATCGAGAGGTGTCCCGCTTTCATGGCGATTAAATAGTTGAACCCAGTTTTCCATTTTGTGGAAGGCCGTTCCAAGAACCGTTTGGGCCTGATCACGGGAAGGATGCAAAAGGGTAATGGTGACAAAGGTCCCCATAAGATTTCTGGTCTCGGAGACCTGGACCAGGGAGGAAGAAAATGAAGTCGTATTCAGCGGTGCGGCAAAGCTTTCAACGGCCTTCCCGGCCCCTAGAATACACAGGGTTTGAATAAAAGTTCGCCGGTCCATAAAGGATTTCATCTATTGCTCCCTTCCGTAGTCGGAGTGTCTTCTTATTATGAGATGAAAGCGATGTGCGATTTCGGTGAAGAACCTTTTTATACTGAAGAAGGTTATAATCGTCTAAAGTTGAAGAGGTGGCGGGCTTAACCGCCACCTCTTATCCAAAGGTTAAGGGGCGGGTCTGTTCAACTCTTCAATCATTTTGTCTTCTGCGGCCTTGCTATACACTTCTTTGCCGCCGACCGACAGGGTGTTCACTTTAATAGATTTATATTTCTTGCTCACTTCACCTGTCACTTCGACCGTCTCCAGGGCATGTCTGGCTTTGAGGCCGAGGGTAAGATTCGGCATGAAATAATAATCACCCTTTGGGGTTACCAACACAAAATCATTCTCCAAATTGATCATCGGATCGGCTTTGTCGATCGGGCAAATATAACCCCTTGTCAGACAGGTATAGCCGGTTATCTTGCCTTTTACGGTCGACATCTTGGCATTGGCCACCAAAGCAGGGATTAATAACATCACCAGCACTGCCAGGAAAAAACAATATTTTTTGGTCTTCATTCTTTTTTCACCTCCTTTCTTTCAGCAACTCCGCAGAAAAAAACCCGCGGGGGAAAACGATTAAAAAAAAAATTGGGTTACTCCAGGGCCCACTGCAATTCTAAAGATTAAACATTATTTCTTTTTCCCGGCCCCTTTTTATTTCAATATAACCCACTCGAGGCTGAGAATAAATACAGTCAATCCTGTATTTTTTAAGATAAAAAACTGTAAATTAAAAAAAAATTATTCAAGTTTGGTGTGGACCAGCCTTCTGCGGCCAAGGCCGAGCGGCTTGATGGTCAGCATCGATTTTCGAAAGGGCTTCCCCGTATTCAAGACAACCAGGTTTGCTTTTTGTCCCTTCCTGGAAAGGAGTTCAACAAAAAAGGTCTCGGGCTCCATCTGGTCCTGTCCCTTGCCCCCGCCGCGGAGGAACCACGAATAATCTACTCCGAAAACGGTAACCCGGTAGCAACGGGCTTTTAAAAAATTATTTTCCGGCCCTGGTTCGGGAAGTTCATCGAAAAGAAGGGGCCGGCGCAGGGGCGGAGGCAAATAGCTCCTATCCATCCGTTGAACTTGGGCCCATCCCAGATGATTCACTTCGGCAACCCGTTTGATGCTCATATCCTTGCATTGTCTGCCGATCTCATCCTCGAACCGCCTGGTGAACCGTCCACAAGCTGCGACCCAGGGCAAGGCCTCTTGCTTTACGGCTCCGCATTTATGGCATAAAATTCGTCGATATTCAAACTCCACATAAATCCGGGTACCCCCACAGGATAAATCCCGGATACAATGCCAGCGGCTGTCATAATATCCGTTTTGGATTTCCTGACAAGAGGAGCAAATATTTTTATTTTGAATCCTTTGTAAGGTGACGACCCGGGCCCCCGGGTCTTTCAGGTGGGGTTTAAGCTCTTGGAAGGCTTCAAATCCGGGAAAATGATACAGACTTCTAAGGGTCTCTTTTTCCTTCATATTTCAACAATCAGGGAAATCGTTAACAGCACCCTTTTGGTCCTCCATCGTATTCTTTTTAATAATACTCTGACCGACTTTATCCCTTCCCTCCTGGTTCCCTTGGGCCCGACAGCTTTCCTGCCGAGAAAGAGAAGAGAATGATTAGGGTTAACGGCTTATCGGATATGGACATGTATAGAACGGATTAGACAAGATTCAATGATTGAGAGGTGACGGCCAGGACCGCCACCTCTCTTCTAAAGGTTAAGGGGCAGGTTTGTTCAACTCTTCAAACATTTTGTCTTCTGCCGCCTTGCTGTAAACCTCTTTACCGCCGACCGACATGGTATTCACCTTAATGGATTTGTACTTGGCGTTAACATCCCCACTCACGGTGACGACCTCCAGGGCGTGTCTGGCTTTAAGGCCGATGCTGATATTCGGCATGAAATAATATTCACCGCTCGCCGTAACCAGCACAAAATCCTTTTCCAAATTAATCATCGGATCGGCTTTGTCGATCGGGCAAATATACCCTCTGGTCAGACAAGTAAAACCGGTGATCTTACCGGTTACCGACATCATTTCAGCATTGGCTACCAAAGCAGGGACTAACAACGCCACCAATACGCCCAGGACTAAACAATACTTTTTGAAATTCATCATTTTTTCACCTCCCTCCTTTTAAGTAGCTCCGCTACGAAACTTGCGGGCCTAAAATTTTTTACTTCAAACTACCAAACGATCTAAATCTTATTGTTGCCGGGATGTTATTGGCATGCCTTATTTTTATTGTTGCCGGTGTTGTTATGGGCATGCCTTATTTTTAAGTATAATATAAACAGTTTAGAATTTAGAATAAATAGGGTGAACCCTGTATTTTTTTAATAAAAATACTGTAATTTAAAGCGTTTTTTAAATATTATCCCTTTTATTTTCTTATTTTTTCCGGAACAGGCCCATTCAAAGATCAGGCGGCGGATATCCGGCCGATTAAACTCTCCGCAAAACCGAAGCCCCTTTTTTCAGTCCTGTCGGTTTGATCAAAATAAGGTTATTTTTAAAAAAATATACAGAATGGATACTATTTACTTCCTTCTCTTTTTCACCAATGATGAAAATTAAAAAGGGGTTAGTTTATTAAATAAATGGCTTAGAAAAAGGGGGAACTATGGAAACTATTATGGGACATATCGATCTCCAGTGTTGCGTAACCGATGCCTGGAAAGGTTTTATTGACAACCTGGAAAAATCCATCCAAATGCTTGATGAAAAATTAACCGAAGCGGAAAATATGTCTTCCCAGGTAACCGGAGAATGGGCCAGGGCCATTGAACATGTGATAGATGATTTGTCTAACTTTGTCTTTTCGATCAGCGAACCTCGAGGGGCATCGGAAGAATATTCCAAAAAGATTGGAAATCTAAGAAAACGCCTGCATGACCATTATGCGCGATTTAAATCGATTAAGGCCGCCAAGGGGTTCGAGGAAAAATCATAACGCAAGCCGGAAACAAAGGGAATTTCAAACAACCAGAAAGGAGCAACCATGAAAACCATTCCTATTAACATCGAGAATGTCCAATTGGATTTCGAAACCGCCCGGAATATTTCTTGGGCCGTCGCCAAAGGATTGAATCAGGAAACCTCTTTAATGGCCTGGTTCGATAAAAATAAAAACAAACATTCCCCTTCTGAAGTAGAATGCAATGCCGAAAACATTACCGGGTGGGAGGAATACGGGATCCACCATGGGGGGCAGGGAAAGTTTGTCATTAATAACGGAGAATATGTTTTTATTTACACCTGAGAGGAATGTTGCGACCGACATTCTTGGGAGGGACTAAAAATGGAAAAGATGGAAGTAAAAAGTTTGAACGTTCCCGATGAAGTAAGGACCTTTGATAAAGGCAAATTGGAACTCATTAATATTGGAGGGGCGACTGTGGGCCGGGCGACCTTTCAGCCGGGTTGGAAATGGTCCGAATCGGTTAAACCCCTGGTTAATACCAAAAGCTGTGAGGCACCCCATTTCCAATATCATCTCTCCGGAACTTTGAGAGTTCTAATGGACGACGGGACCCAGGCTGATTTAAAGGCCGGGGAGGTCTCCTTATTGCCACCCGGGCACGATGCCTGGGTGGTCGGAGACGAACCGGTGGTGGTGGTCGATTTTCAAGGAATGGTCGATTATGCCAAGGCGTCCGTAAAAAAATAAGCTTCGAATACAATAAAGAGACTCTGGAATCCCGGAGAAAAGGTCTTGTCCGGTGATGACCGGGGTCTCTTTTTTCTGTCTTACACCCGCACGACCAGGTTTTCCGTACCTTTTCTTTTATCTTTATTGACATGGTGATCCTCTCCAAAATCAAACCATCTGGGAAGATGGATTCTTTTAATAATGACTTAAAGGGCTCAGCGGGGCCTCTATCGACTTATCCGACAACCCTTTTACAATCGGGCAACTCTTGCAACGCAAAAGTCCCTGTCCTACGGTATAGGTAAAAAGGTCACCCCGACTAATCAGGTCAGCTTTTGCCTTCTCTGAGGCCTTATACCTTTTCTGGCAGGCCTGCTTTGAAATCTTTAAATTTCCAGGCTGATAAGGACAGTCAATCCTTTCTTGAAGGTTCATTGACAGCCAATACTCTACTGAATTGATAGTACGTCCCATTGATTCCTCCTCATAAAAGAATAAATTCATACAATTAGCCATTAAAAACCCATAACGGGCTCCTGAATGAATATTAAGGGCTCCCAGTCGCGAATCTTCTTGTCTATTTTCCGTTTCTATTTTAAAGTACCCCTCAATATAAAATCAGGAAGAATGAATTATTTTGTTTGTTATTCTAAAAAATAACTTTATAATAATAAATACAGTAATTAGAGTATATTGCTGTTTAATTGTCTGTATTTTATCCAGCAGGAGTGAGGAAGATGGGAGAAAAAAAGCGAATATTCATTGCTGAAGACCATACCATTCTCAGGGAGGGATTAAAGCTCCTTTTGTCCTCCTGCCCGGATTTTGAAATTATCGGGGAGGCCGCCGATGGACTTGAGGCGATACAGGGGATAGAAAAATTTTCACCGGATTTGGTTTTAATTGATCTTTCCATGCCCAGAATGGACGGAATTGAGTCTATCAAAGAAATCAAAAAACGCCATCCTGCCACAAAAATTATGGCCCTGACGGTTCATAAAACCGAAGAATACGTATTGGCTGCCCTGAGGGCCGGTGCAGACGGGTATATCTTAAAGGATTCGACTCACAGCGATTTGATAACCGCCATAAAGAGTGTTTTTCTCGGAAAGCGCTATCTCAGTCCTGGAATATCCAAAATGGTCATAGAAGGTTATCTGGAAGGAAAAGACCCGTTAAAATCCAAATCTTCCTGGGAGACCCTGACCCAAAGGGAGAGAGGGATCCTCAAACTGATCGGCGAGGGTTATAAAAACAAAGAAATCGCCGAGTTCCTTTGCATCAGCCCTAAAACCGTGGAAAAACATCGATCCAATCTCATGAGCAAATTAAATCTCCATAGCACTTCAGCTTTGACGGCCTTTGCATTGGAGAAAGGACTAATCGCCAAATAGATTTTTAGGCACGCACCTTATCCGGAAAAAATTTTCCAAACGGCCTTAACCTGAGTTCCAGTACCGGAAACGGACCGGATTGTTAATCTACCCCCCGAAAGGTTGGCCCTTTCCTTCATACTGACAAGACCTAATCCTCGCCCGAAATTGGCAATGGGAGATATTTTCCGCTGATCAAATCCCAGCCCATTATCCTTGATCGTTAAAATTAAATTTTCCCCCCGCCTCCCGAGGGATAAGGAGACCGCATCAGCCTCGCTATGCCGGGCGACATTGTTCAAGGCTTCTTGGACAATCCTGAAGATTACACTCTTCAGTAAGACCGGGACATCGTTTTCTTTAATAGAAATCTTGGAGTTGATTCGGATGGCTGGATGTTTAGTCTGGAATTCCCGGCAAAACCGGGATATCGTCGCCAGGATCCCTGAACTTTCCAGAGAATGCGGGATCATATCCATGCAAATCCTTCGAACTTCTTCGACCGCTTCTTGAATGACGGGAATAATTATCTTTAGACCTTCCTTGACTTTTCCCGTGTCCTCACGGCCTAATCGTTGAATGGCATCTTCCACCCGATATTTAATGGCGCTTAAATATTGCTCAATGCCGTCATGGAGTTCTTGGGCCACCCGTTTCCTCTCATTTTCCTGGGCGGTTAAAATTTGCGAGGAAAGATAGCGAAGACGTTTTTCCGACACCGCCAGGGCCTCCTCCACCGGTTCCCGTCCTTTTATCCCTTGCGGGGAATGCCTGTCAGTATCAACCAATTCAGCCATTTGTTCTTTAAATCGTTTTTCAAACTCTTTATGGTTTTTTTTGAAGTTCCTCTTAAATTTTCATATTGATTTTATTTTTACACGAATTGGTTATTAAGGTAAATAAGGTATAGCCTGTATATTTAATTCTAAACCTGAGTAGGCGGAGAAAATATTATTTTCTCCTTGACCCTTTGGACTTCGCATTTTATACTCCACTTCTTTTAGTTTTTTCATCCTTCCTAAACATCGGAGTTCTTTTTATTATGACGAACCAGAACCATATTTTCAAGATTGCCCAGGAATTAAGTCTTGCCCCCCAACAGGTCCAGGCCACCGCCGACTTATTGAATGAAGGGGCCACTGTCCCATTCATCGCCCGTTATCGGAAAGAAGCCACCGGTTCCCTGGACGAGGTAGCCATCCAATCGATTCGCGACCGGATGGCCCAACTCCAGGAGCTGGACAAACGCCGCGAAGCTATCCTCAAATCCCTTGACGAACGTAAACTGCTTACCGATGAGATAAAGGAGAAGATCCTGGCGGCCGAAACCCTGGTCGTCTTGGAAGATATCTATTTGCCCTACCGTCCCAAACGCCGGACCCGTGCGACGATTGCCAGGGAAAAAGGGTTGGAGCCTTTGGCCCAACTGCTTTTTGCCCAGGAAGAAACCGATCCGACGGCCGCCGCGGCAGCTTTTGTCGATCCGGAAAAGGGTGTTGACGGCCCGGAAGAAGCCCTGTCCGGGGCCCGCGACATCATCGCCGAATGGGTTAATGAAGACCAGACCGCCCGGACCCAACTGCGTGATTTTTATGCTTCCCGTGCTGTTTTTAAGTCTAAGGTTATCCCGGAAAAAGAGGCTGAAGGGGTCAAGTACAAAGATTACTTCGGCTGGGAGGAGGAGGCGGCTACGGCACCATCTCACCGGATCCTGGCCATGAGGCGGGGGGAAAAGGAAGGCTTTCTCCTCATGCGGGTCTTGCCCCCTGAGGAAGAAGCCATTAGCATCCTTGAAAGCCTTTTTGTCAAAGGAGAAGGATTGGCCTCCGAACAGGTCAAAATGGCCGTTCACGACAGCTACAAAAGACTGCTCTCCCCCTCCATGGAAACCGAGATCCGCCTGGCCACTAAAAAGCGGGCCGATGAAGAAGCCATAAGGGTCTTTGTCGAAAACCTTAGACAACTGCTTCTGGCATCGCCCCTGGGTCAAAAAAATGTTCTGGCCATCGATCCCGGGTTCCGGACCGGTTGTAAAGTGGTCTGCCTTGACCGTCAGGGCAAGCTGCTCCATCACGAAATGATTTTTCTGCTTTCCGAAAAAGGGACCACTGAGGCCGCTTTGAAAATCCTCGACCTGTGCCGGCGATTCGGCATTGAGGCCATTGCCATTGGGAATGGCACGGCAGGGAGAGAGACGGAGGCTTTCATCCGGAGTCTCAACCTCTCCAAGACCATTCAGGTCGTCATGGTCAATGAAAGCGGGGCTTCTATCTATTCGGCCTCGGAAGCCGCCCGGGAGGAATTTCCGGATCAGGATGTGACGGTCCGAGGTTCCGTTTCCATCGGCCGGAGATTGATGGACCCCCTGGCCGAACTGGTCAAGATCGATCCCAAATCCATCGGGGTCGGCCAATATCAACACGATGTGGACCAGGGTGATTTAAGAAAGAGCCTCGATGACGTCGTGGTCAGTTGTGTCAATCATGTGGGGGTGGAAGTCAATACCTCCAGCAAACAGTTACTGGCCTATGTCTCCGGTTTGGGACCTCAATTAGCTAAGGGGATTGTCGAATACCGGAATGAACACGGGCCTTTTAAGTCCAGGGAAGAATTGAAACAGGTCCCTCGTTTAGGACCCAAGGCCTTTGAACAGGCCGGTGGGTTTCTAAGGATTCGGGACGGAGAAAACCCCCTGGACGGAAGCGCCGTCCACCCGGAAAGCTATCCCATTGTCGATGCCATGGCCCGGGACCTGGGGTGCTCGGTCCTGGACCTGATGCACGACGAGATCATCCGGAATAAAATCGATCTGAAGCACTATATCTCGGAAAAAGTGGGCCTTCCTACCCTTAAAGATATCATGGCGGAGCTCTCCAAGCCAGGCCGCGATCCAAGGGAGTTGTTCGAAGTCTTCCGGTTCACCGAAGGGGTTGAAAAGATAGAGGATGTCAAGCCCGGCATGAAACTCCCGGGCATCGTGACCAACATCACGGCCTTCGGGGTCTTTGTCGATATCGGAGTCCATCAGGACGGACTGGTCCATATCAGCGAACTTTCCGACCGGTTTGTGAAAAACCCGGCGGAGGTGGTCAAGGTCCATCAAAATGTATCGGTTACGGTTCTGGAGGTTGATCTGCCCAGAAAACGGATTTCTCTTTCAATGAAAACCGGTCGTCCCCGATCCGAAGGACAGTCAAAAAACCAGGAGAAAAAGAAGGAAGAAAAAAGGCCGGAAAAGGACAGGAAACTCAAAAGCGTTTTTACCAACAACCCCTTTGCGGCCGCCTTGGGCGACCGGAAATTTAAGTCTTAATCCGCTTTCTTTTATTCAGGTCCCCTCCTTCACCCTACCCATCGGATAGGGAGAAGGAGGGTTATAGGTTTATTCTGAATTCTGGCTCCTTTTTTCTGGATTCCAAAATTCACAGACCTTTTAATCCCCTGCTGGGCTCTTTCCTTTGCACCGATCCAGATTCGGGTCCATCAAGGGCAAGATCTTAGCGGCCGGGATCGTGGTAATCGGACCGGAAAAAGAAGTATTATTATACCAATAATAGGGAGGCATATTAAAAGCTGCCTTTTGTTGTGCCGGCGGCACATATTCGGCGATGTAATAGTCTTGAATGACCTTGTGATCGCAAGGTCTCATCTTCATGACCGTACCCAGCAAGTCCTGGTAGGTATCCCCTTCCCAGACCTTGATGATCTTCTCCGGGTCCAGGCTGGCGGCCCGCTCGATGACACTGAAGAGCCAGTACATTTGCATGGTGTAGGCCCCGCCGGTCTCGTAGAAATGTTCGTATCGTAACGTGTTGAAGGGGGCTTGCCACTTGGTCTTCCAGAGATTATTCCAGGTCTTATAGAATTTAATCACATCAGGATTTTTGAAGAAAGGGCCGGAGGTAAACTGGCTGACCCCGATCAATCCCTTGGTGCCCTCAACGCCGACCTCGGCCAGGAAAGGGGCGTCATTCAGAAAAATATGGGCAAAGGGCAGGTTCATCCCCATCTGCCTGGCCTGCTTGACCAGGTTGGCCGCGTCCGGAATCCAGTCCCCGGTGAAAACCACCTCGGCCCCGGAGGCCTTGATCTTGGTCAGATAAGGGGCGAAGTCCGTCAAAAACAGCTTGTGATAATCCTCGCCAACGATCTGGGCCGTCGGAAAGTATTCTTTCAGGCCTTTTTTAAACCCATCGGCCAGGTCATGCCCGAACATGTAGTCCTGGCAAAGGATGTAAAACTTTTTCTCTTTTTTTCGGAGTTGTCCGTAATAATAACCAAAACTCTTGCCGATCGCCCCGTTGGAAAAGGAGGCCATGAAAGAATAACGGCTGAAGCTGGTGGCATCATAAAGATCATCGGACAAGGCCGCGGAATCGATGGCGATGACCTTGTATTTATTGGCCACTTCGTTGATGATCTTCATCAGGTTGCTGCCGTTGGTGCCCCAGAGCACATGGACCTTTTCCTGCAGGACCATCCTTTCGCAGACTTTCTTGGTCTGGTCCGGCTTGGACATGTGATCGGCCTTGATGACCTGAACCAACTTTTTCTTGCCGTCCACCAGAATCCCGCCCCTTTTGTTGATGTCATGGGCCGCCCATTGGACGCAGACAAAGAATAACTCTCCCACGGAAGCGGCCGGTCCTGAAAAGGAGGCCACCACGGCGATCTTGATGGTGTCCCCGGAAGGGACCACCGGATGATTCGGATCGAAGTCGGACATATCACCCATTTTTTTAACATCAAAAGCGGCATTGGCTGCCAGGGTTTTGGATGGGGTTACCGCTGTCAAGGAAAAAAAGGATAAAATAAAGACAAGGATTAATAGCAATCTACCGACCTTACCAATCGCATTCATTTTGTATCTCCTTTAATTTTTTTTGATAAATATCTTTCGCATAGAACTTCCAAAAAAAGCGGTAACACCTCCT
>JACRBX010000131.1 GCA_016219225.1 Deltaproteobacteria bacterium | reverse complement strand
CTTGGGGCGCATCCGGCCGTCTTCTTCAATGGCGGTCAGTTTATAAACTCCCCCCAGGGCCGGGGTGGAGTAAGCGGTTACCAGTTTGGTGCCGACCCCCCAGGAATCGATCCGCCCTCCCTGTTTTTTGATACTTTCGATGATCCATTCGTCCAGATCGCTGGAGGCGAAGATCTTGGCTTCTTCGAACCCTTCCCGGTCTAATATCTTCCGGGCTTCTTTGCTTAAGTAGGCCAGGTCTCCGCTGTCAAGCCGGACCCCCTGTAAATTCCCCTTTCCCTGGGCTTTCAATTCTTTTCCGATTTTGATGGCGTTGGGTATGCCGCTTTTCAAGGTATCGTAGGTGTCCACCAATAAAAAGCAGCCTTGGGGATAAACCCGGCAATAGGCTTTGAAAGCTTCTAATTCCGATGGAAAGGATTCCACCCAGCTATGGGCTACGGTCCCGCGGACCGGAATATCGAACAGTTTACCGGCCAAGACATTGGATGTGCCCTGGGCCCCCCCAATAAAAGCCGCCCTGGCAGCCTCAATGGCGGCATCCGGCCCATGGGCGCGCCTGAGACCGAATTCAATAACCGGATCGCCTTCGGCGGCTGTGCAAACTCGGGCAGCTTTGGTGGCGATCAATGTTTGGAAGTTCATCATATTCAACAAGGCCGATTCAATAAACTGGGCTTCCGGCAAGGGAGCCGTAACCCGGATGAGCGGTTCATAGGGGAAGACCACCGTACCTTCAGGAACGGCAAAGAGATCACCGGTAAAGCGAAACGCTTCCAGGTAGCGGAGAACCTTCTCGGGGAAAATATCCAAGTTGGCCAGATAGGCTAAATCCTCCGAAGTAAAACGGATGTGTCTGATATAATCAATGACCTGCTCAAGACCGGCGGCAATACAATAGCCCCCCTCATCCGGAATTTTACGGAAAAAGTAGTCAAAATTGGCCCGTTGGCTTTCTTTCCCGTTGTCGAGGTATCCGCCGACCATGGTCAGCTCGTACATGTCGGTTAATAAGGTAAGATTACGCATGGAACCCTTTCTGTAATAAACCCGCTCCTGCGAGCCCCTATGGAGGCTGAAGATTATTAAAGTGTTTTCTCCGAACTCCGAACCCTAAACTCCGAACCCATTAGCTTTTTTATTACACAGTTCATCTCTTTTGTTCAAGGGCTAATTTGTGGCTTTGTTCTTTGACCTATAATTTTCATTGACAACCATACAAATGTATGGTATATGCTTATTTAATATATGCAAGCTCTTACTATACGACAAAGACAAATCTGGGAATATCTCCGTAACTACTTATTAGAAAACGGTTATCCACCTTCTTTTCGGGAAGTGGCCGGTCATTTCAAGATCAACCTGGGTACTGCCCAGGATCATCTGAAGGCCCTGGTCCGCAAAGGATATTTAAAGCGGGAGCCTCATCGTTCCCGGGGGGTGAGTCTGGTCCGGTCTTCCGGACCGTTGCGGACCATCCCGCTTTATGGGGCCGTCCCGGCCGGAAGGCCTCTTTTAATCGAAGAGGATGCAGAGGATTATGTAACCCTTCCCGAGGGCTGGGCCAAAGGCGAAGAAGTTTTCCTGCTCCGGGTTCGCGGGGAAAGCATGAGCCCTTATATCCTCCCCGGAGACCAGGTCATCGTTCGCCGCCAGGAACAAATATCTGTCGGCGAGATCGGGGTATTCCGCCTGGAAAATGAAGTAACCCTGAAACGGTACTACCAGTCAGAAAACCGGGTGATCTTAAAGGGGGACAATCCGGAGATAGAACCCCTGATCATGGACCAAGAGGCTCTCTCCGCGTTTTCGATCCTGGGGAAAGTCATCGGGATTTACCGGTCTCTGAATAGCTGATATGGATGCCTTACTTCCCTTGAACAATCTTTCCAATCTGGCCCTTTCCGGAAAGAGTATCCTCTTTTTCGGGGAGGCCATGCCCCGGCTTTCCGCCTATTTGATGGGCCAGTTGGCGGCCCAGGGCAAGCCGGTCACCCTGATCGATGCCGCTCAGGCTTTTGATCCTTATCTGATCGCCCGGATCAGCCGCTACCGGGATATGGATCCCCGGATGCTCCTGGAACGGATTCACCTCAGCCGGGCCTTTACCTGTCACCAGTTGGTAACCCTCCTGTGTGAGACCCTGCCCCGGGCCGGTCGAAGAGATCCCCTTTTCATACTCGGCCCCTGCGCCCTTTTCTATGATGAACAGGTCTCTCTATCCGAGCGCAAACTCCTTTTCAAGCGGGTGGCCTGTTCCATAGCCGCCCTGGGCAAGAGGGGCCAGGGGCTCTATCTTTTCCAACGCCCGTTGTTGAAGCAGGTCAAAAATTTGTTCCTGGGACGGGAACTGGGCCGGTATGTCCATCTCATCATCCAAATAAAGTCCGGCGCTCACGGGCTGGAAGGCCTTCTCCGGCGATCCAATCTTCCTGAAAAAAGGACGGAGGGCTGACCATGGGCCGGACCGTCCTGCCGTTCAGCCTGGCCCTGGAACAGGAATATCAGGACTGGAAAAAATTCCGCCGGGGTTTGCGCCGGGAAGATCAACAGATCCTGGACCGGCTTTTTGATCTGGCCCGGCTCCATGTCCAGGCCGGGGTCTGTGCCTCCCGGCCCTGGCCCCTGGAGACCATCCTGATTTCTATCCTATTAGAGCAGGAAAAGGCCCTGGCCGATTTGCGGGCCAAATTGAGGACCCTGGAGGAGGGGGTCGGCCAAAGGTAGAGATTTGCCGTCGACCCGGTTAGGCTGGGCAATTGACATCATGATAGCATGATGGTAGGATTGTGTATAAAGGAAGGGGGTATCCCATGAAACGAGCCCAGATCCAATTAGAAGAAGAAACCTTCGAGGTCTTACGTCAACGGGCCTTTCAAGAAAAGAAATCCATTGCCGGGATCATTCGGGAACTGATCCATAAAGAAATAACCCTTTCGGCCCCGCAAAAAAAAAGGTCGATAAAGGATTTCGGATTTGTCGGGGCCGGTAAATCCCATCAAGGATCCCTTAAACCGGTTTCAGAACGACACGACCAGGCCCTTGAGGAGGCTTTTCGGAAATGATTTTTTTGGATACGTCGGCCGTCTACGCCTTGGCTGACAAGGCTGATCCCAATCATGTTTCCGCCCTTGAGAAATTCGCTCATCTCCTGTCGGCCGGGGAACCTGTTTGTCTCCATAACTATATTTTAGTGGAAAGTGGGGCCTTATTGCAGGCCCGGCTCGGCCTCCGGGTGGCCCTGCAATTCCTGAAGGAGGCCAAAGCCTTTCAGATTGAATGGGTGGACCCTGCCCTGCATGGAAAGGCGTTACAGGAACTGGAAAGGATCGGGAAGCGGGGGGTTAGTTTTGTGGATTGCCTGAGTTTTCTGGTGATGCGGGAGAGGGGGATAAAAAAGGCGTTGGCCTTCGATCCTGATTTTACCGACCAGGGGTTTATGTTGTTTTGACAAGCGAAAATGGCGTCCGGCATGGGTCCTTTCGCCGGAAAGCTATAACAAAAATGTAGGGTTTGTTCTTGACCGGAACTGCCCGGTTAAGTATATTTCTATCTGATTTTGCTTTCGGCTGTCGGCAATCTGGAATTGGAGGATGATATGGCAGTAACAAATTTCAATACCTCGAATCAAACCTTCCGTAAATTGATGGGTAATGGCCTGGTTTATCGCGTCCCCATGTTCCAAAGAGACTATTCCTGGGCTGAACAGGAGTGGGATGATTTGTGGCAGGATATTATCGCCATGCTGGAACCTGGCGGCGAGCAGGGGCATTATATGGGTTATCTTGTCCTGCAGTCAAACGACGAGCGCAATTATGACATCATCGATGGTCAGCAGAGGATGACAACGTTGAGTCTGATCGTTCTTGCCGTGCTCCGTAATCTGCGCCGACTGGTAGACCTGAAAATCGACTCAGACGACAATAAACGTCGAGAGGAGGAATTGCGCAAGACCTACATCGGCTATCTTGATCCGGTCACCCTTATTCCCAAATCAAAGCTATCGTTGAATCGCCATAATGATCAGTTTTACCAAAACTACCTCGTGCCGCTTGAGCGTCTGCCGAAGCGCAACCTGAAGGCCTCGGAGCACCTTCTACGCAAAGGTTTCGAATGGTTTGACAACCGGATGCGCGAACGTTTCGAAGAAGCACGAAGCGGTAAGGAACTGGCCCGTTTTGTCGATACAGTCGCAGATCGTCTGTTTTTTACGGTCATCTCGGTAACGGATGAACTGAACGCTTTCAAGGTGTTCGAGACGCTGAACGCCAGGGGCGTGCGCCTTTCCTCCACCGACCTGCTCAAAAACTTCCTCTTTTCCGTGGTCCATAGCGCCGGCGGTCATGAACATGAAATCCGAACCCTCGAAGAACGTTGGGAGGCGGTTGTCGGGAAGCTCGGCAGTGAAAGCGTCCCGGATTTCCTCCGGGTTTTCTGGAACAGCCAAAATCCCCTCACTCGTCATTCCGATCTATTCAAGACAATACGTATGAGCATCAAAATCAAGGCCGACGTTTTTACTTTGTTGCGCGACATGGACCGCGACGCTGACATCTACGCGGCCTTGAGCGACGCCGGCGACTCCATGTGGAACGTGGAACAACGCAAACATGTCGCCGAACTGGTGATGTTCAATATCCGGCAGCCGCACGCCTTATTGCTGGCGGCGCGCCGTGTTTTGAACGACTCGGACTTTACGCGGATTCTGCGGGCTTGTGCCATCGTTTCTTTCCGATACAACGTCATCGGCAATCTCGCTACGAACGAACAGGAGCGTGTCTATAACTCGGTCGCAGAAAAGATCGCCAAGCAACAACTCGCGGGCGCCGCCGAGATCATCCGCGCCTTGCGCCAGGTCTACCCGACCGATGAACAGTTCCGTGGCTCTTTTTCGGAAAAGCAGGTTCGCACTACCTCGGCCCGTAATCGCCAGGTCATGAGATATATTCTCTTTGAGATCGAGCGGCATGTTTCAAATCAGGCTTTTGATTATGCCAGCGATAAGTACACCATCGAGCATATATTGCCGGAAAATCCCAATGAACAGTGGACCTCCTTCACCGATGAACAAATTGACCGGTGCGTCTATCGGATCGGAAATATGACACCCCTGGAAGCGACTTTAAACCGCCAGATCGGCAACAAGTCATACCGGGAAAAAAGAGAAATTTACGGGCAGAGCGGTTTTGAGATAACGCGAAGGGTTGCCGGTGATCATCTGGAATGGACACCGGAGCGCATTGCTTCACGCCAGCAATGGCTTGCCAGCCAGGCCACGGCCATCTGGCGGCTCCCGGAACTGTCATAGCAGATGATATTTCTAAAGAAACGTATTATCGTTGAAGATACCAAGTAGATGCCGCCTGTTTTGAGGTTCAGGATTATTGGAAATTCCGAGGAATATTTTGGAGGCTCATCCCTCGCTGGGTGAGTGGGCCATTCTTTCTGCTTATCGGGGGAGCATCGCCCATGGCCTGTACGTCCCATCCGCCGATCCGAATAGTATCGACGATAAGGATGTGATGGCTGTTTGCGTTCCCCCCCTGGATTATTATTTCGGACTCAAGGAATTCGGCTCAAGAGGTACCAAGGAAATCAAACAGAACGAATGGGACATTGTTGTTTATGAAGTCCGCAAGTTTATTCGCCTGCTGGCTCGCGGAAACCCCAATGTCCTGATGATGCTCTGGCTTGATCGCTCTGATTATTTGAAGGTTACCGAGGCTGGCCGGTTGCTCCTGGACAATCGCCAGATCTTTGTCGGCCGGCACGTTTACCAGGCCTTTGCCGGTTATGCCCGCAGTCAGCTTTACAAGATGACCCACTTGGGGTTCCAGGGATATATGGGGGCCAAGCGTAAGAATCTGGTTGAGCGCTATGGTTACGATTGCAAGAATGCCGCCCACCTTATACGCCTGCTCCGGATGGGGATTGAATTTCTTAGAGACGGGCAGCTCCAGGTCCGGCGTCATGATGCGGAACAACTGCTGGCCATCAAGCGCGGGGAATGGACACTGGAACAGGTAAAGGCCGAAGCCGAGCAGGGTTTTCAGAGGGCCGAAGAGGCCTATTCGGCCTCACCCTTGCCGCCCGGGCCGGATATGGATCGGATCAACGAACTGGCGGTTGAAACGGTTCGACTGGCACTCGAAGCCCGGAATTAAAAAAATGGAATTTAGACACCGCTTGATTGACTTTAGGTAAGGTATATGATTTATTTGTTAAACTCAAAATCAGATTTCCAGCGGCGGAGTTAAGGAAATGATTCGAGGATAGCTGGACGAACTCGCTAAGGGCAAGGAGCCCGGCAAGGTAAGGAGTGTTACGGAGTAAGATAATGAAATCCCCGATGCAATAAGACATTTCTTGAGGGATTTCACGATGCGAGATGTCCAAGAGAGGTGTCCTAATGTCGGGATAGATTTGATTCGCCGCATCCTCAGGGAACAGAGAGACTTAGGAAAACTGGAGTGTTTGGGTAGGGGGCCGAATGCCAAATGGAGAAATAGGTAAAATACCTAATTAATAGGTATTGAACAACATTTTAGTACCTATATAACCATTAATACATTGAAAATATGATGTTTTTTTAGGATTTAAAAAATGGAAGCGGCAAACCGTCCTTCGGCAATTTGGGTTGGCAAGAAGCAAATTTGAATAAAAGAAAATTTGGGAAATTTATTCTCCGGGAACAGGGAATTTGTTATTGTTATAACGTTCGATATCGAAGCAGTATTCCGAAGAAAAGGCGTACCAATCCAACATGATCGGAGCAAAATTGTTGCATGGCACAAGTTGAGAGACAGCAGGCGGTCCTTAACATCCTCCGGAACTTGCGGGATCTGGCCGGTCTTAAAAAGCTGTTCTGGGAGGAACTGAACTACGAGCATGAAAACAAGCCGCTCTACATGCGCGGCTGGCCGGATTCCGCCCGCAAGGCGTTGGCGGATGATCCCATCCTGTTTGCCAGTGGCGGGGAGGACAATGCCTTTCATGTGGTCTATTGCCGTCTGGCCTCGGCCGGTCTTCAGAGAAATCTTGAGCGGCCCATTGTCGATCAATTAATCCGCGAACATCCCTACTGCCTGTTCATTTTCTCCGACAGGGCGCAATCCTCCTGGCATTTTCTGAATATCAAGTATGACGCAAAGGCTGAAAAGCGTCGGCTTTTTCGCCGGATGACCGTGCGAGCCGACAGCGGCTTGCGCACGGCCGCCGAGCGGCTGCAAATGTTGGATCTGGCCTTGATGAGCATCCCCGCGACCTCGCGTCGCGGGGTGCAAAATTTGGTGCTCCCGATAGCCAAGCCAGCGGGGAGCGAAGGAAAACCGCTATCGCCCCTGGAGATTCAGAAACGCCACGATGACGCCTTTGATGTCGAGTCGGTCACCAAGGCCTTCTATAGGGAACTCACCAACTGGTATTTCTATGCTTTGAAGCATGTTCGTTTCCCCAAGGACGCGCCCAAAGAGGCTGACGGGCACGACCATATCGGCGTGATCCGTATGATCATGCGATTAATTTTTTATTTGAACGATGAGTTTAAACATCTCCTTGAAAACATAAAGGGGCTTCTTAGCTTTGACAAGG